>DASYCF010000337.1:0-2156 GCA_036500365.1 Byssovorax sp. | reverse complement strand
GGCGGTGGCGATGGAGACGCTCGAGGAGCTCGGCGCGTGGCTCGTGCTCGACGCCCGCGGGCGTGACGACGTCGAGGCGTCGCCTTCCGCGTGCGGCGCGCCGCTCGCCGCCGCGTGCCGCCGCGCCGGCGTTCGCTTCGCCGCGTTCTCGTCCGCGCGCGTGTTCGGCGAGGCGGCGAGGGGTCGCCTCGAGTCGCACCCGCCCGCGCCGTCGACCCGCGCCGGCCGATGCGAGGTGGCTTACGAACGGCTCGTCGCCGACGCATGCCCCGAGGCGCTGCTCCTCCGCGTGGGGCCGCTCTTCGGCGACGCCGCCCTCGATCCGGGCGTCGGCGCCGCGCTCCAGCGCCTGCGACGGGGCGATCCCGTCGCCCTCGCCGCCGGTCGATCCATCACCCCGTCGTGCGCCGACGAGGTCGCGCGGTGGGCCGTCGATCTCGCCATCGGCGATACGCGCGGCGTCGTCCATCTCGTCAACGCGGGCGGCCCCGTCGACGCAACGACGTGGCTCGACGAGCTCGCGCAGGCCGTGGGCGTCGGTGCGCCGGCGGGCGCGATCGCGCGCGCGCGCGCGGGCGCCGCGAACCTCGAGCTGGAGGCGCAAGGCTGCCTCTCGAGCGAGCGGGTCCCCGCGCTGTCCGATCGCGCGGAGGCGCTCCGCCGACTGACGGCCGACCTCGGTCGTCGCCGCGACGGCGCCGCGGCGTGAGGTCTCTCACATCTCGCCGGCCGGGACGAGCAGACGCGCGGCGCCGCGGCCCCACCCTTCGTGCTGCGCGACCACCTCTCGGCCGACCCGCGCGCCCTCGCCCGCGCGAACGAGCGCTACGATCGCGCCGCCGAAGCCCCCGCCGGTGAGGCGCGCGCCGAACGTCGCGGGGTCGGCGTCGGCCAGCGCGACGAGGTGGTCGACCTCGGGGATCGAGACCGCGAAGTCGTCGCGCATCGACGCGTGCGACGCGCGGAGCAGCTCGCCGAGCCTCGACGGATCGCTTCGGTCCAGCGCGTCGACCGCGGCGAGGACGCGCGCGTTCTCGGTCACGACGTGGCGAGCCCGCCGCGCGAGCAGCGCGTCCAGGCGATCCAGCGCGGCGACGTCGACCACGTCGCGGAGCTCCGCGACGCCGAGCGCGCGCGCCGCTGCCTCGCACTCGGCGCGGCGGACGCGGTAGTCGCCGCTCGCGTGATCGTGCGCGACGCCCGAGTCGACGACGACGACCTCGACCGCCGGCGGCAGCGCGATGCGCCGGGTCTCGAGCGATCGTGTGTCGACGAACAATGCCTCTCCCGGCTTCGCGAGGCTGCACGCGATCGGGTCCATGAGGCCGACGGGCGCGCCGACGAAGCCCGACTCGGCGCGGTGCGCGAGCCGCGCGATCTCCATCGCGCCGAGGTCGACCCCCGCGGCGAGCGCGAGGGCGCGGAGCAGCGCCACCTCGAGCGACGCGCTCGACGAGAGCCCGCTCCCCAGCGGGACGTCCGAGTCGACGAGCGCGTCGAACCCGCTGGCGCCATGTCCCGCCTCGGCCCACGCCCACGTGACCCCTTGCACGTAGTCGATCCAGCTCGAGCGTCGCGCCTCGGCGCCGCGCCCGTACGACTCCACCGCCCCGCCGCCGATCGCCGAGCTCGCGACGCGCACGCGGGTGTCGGCGCGCGGCCGGATCTGCACGCGCGTCCGCTGCGGGATGGCAGTCGGCAGGACGAACCCACCATTGTAGTCGGTGTGCTCGCCGATGAGGTTGACGCGCCCCGGCGCCTCCGCCGCGGCCGCCGGCTCGCCCTCGAAGATCGCCGCGAAATCCGGGCTCACGGGCGCCTCGCCTCGACGCGGAGCTCGCGCGCCTTGTCCTCCGGCAGGGTGTCCGCCGTGAAGGCCCCCGCGCCGAGCTCGCTGCCGGCGAGGTACTTCAATCGACCTGGCATTCGGAAGGCCGGATAGAGCTCGACGTGGAGCTGCCACTCCGGGTGATCTCGCCCGTCGGTCGGCGCCTGGTGCACCACCATCACGTACGGGAAGGGCCGCGACCACAGCGCGTCGAACCTCGTGAGTACGAGCTTCAGCGCGCGCGCCATGTCGGCCCGCGTCTCGTCGTCGAGCTCCACGAGCGAGGGCGTGGGCGCGCGCGGCGCGATCCAGACCTCGTACGCGTAGC
>DASYCF010000336.1:0-4083 GCA_036500365.1 Byssovorax sp. | reverse complement strand
CACTCCGCCTCGGAGCGTCTTTTCTGGGTACAATTTCGGACGGGTCTTGAGGTCGGCGGCTGTGCCACTTCGGACAAGGGGCCTCGCGAGGGCCTAGTCGACGAAGACGGCGCCGGACATGCCCATGAATGCGTGGTTGTTGCAGTAGAAGCCCCAGACGCCTGCCGTGGGGAACTGGAACGACGCGGACATGCCGGTGTCGACGGGCGTGACGGGGTTGCCGGGGTTCGGCAGGATCGTGCCGTGCGGGATGTCGACGAAGCCCGCGCGGAGCGGGTGTTGGGTGAAGTCGCCGTTCCAGACGACTTGCGTCCCCTTCTTCACGTGGATGCACGGGGGCGAGTACGCCATGCCCGGTGACGCGCCGCCGAAGACGATGGTCACGGACGTCTGACCGGTGAGGTCCACGGCGGTCATCGGCGTGCACCCATTGACCTCGTTCGCAGGCATCGTGTCGGCGGCGCACTTGTCGAACTGGTTGACGCACACGTTCACGCCGCTGCGCAGGCACGTCTTGCAGTCCGGGTCGAGGGCGGCGCCGGCGCACCACGCGGCGCAGTCGGCGCCGCACGCGGCGACGCCGGGGCCGCTGCCGCAGGCGCAGTCGTCGAGCGCCGCGAAATCCATGCGATCGCGGCCGGGGCACGCGTCGTTCGGGTTGGTGTCGAACGGGTCGATCATCGACGCGCAGAGGTCGCACGGCGGCATCCCGCCCATGCCGCCCGTGCCTGCGCTGCTCGACGACGTGCCCGACGCGCCGCCCATGCCCCCCTGCGCGAGCGAGCCCCCGCCGCCCGTGTTCCCGCCGAGGCCGCCGCCGCCCGATCCGCCGCCGCCGGTCGACGTGGTCGTAGCGCCGCCCGTCGCGGCGCTCGAGGCCTCCGACGACGACGACGACGAGGACGAGGACGAGGACGACACGTTCGTCTGCGAGCTGCTCTGGCTCGAGCTCGACGACGCGCCCGTCGCGCACGCGCAGTACGTGTAGCCGTTGCCGTCTGCGGTGCAGACCGACGAGCCTTCGCTCCCGTCTTCGCACGTGCACGTGAGCGTGGCGCCGGGGTCGCAGTTGTCGCTCGAGCAGCCCGCTGCGATCCGACCGATCGCGATGACCGTCATCCACGCGAAGGGCACGGAAAGCCACGTGAGCCGCATCCTCTCCGGATGTCATGCCCGCCGACGAAAGGCAATGTCTCCGCGAAGATACGGGTGCTCGTCAGAAGTCGAAGCAGCAGTTCAGCCGGCAGCCGATGGCGCACGTCGGACGGGCGATGGGCTGACGGCGGCTCTCGGAGAGCAGCGCGAGCGCGGCCGTGGACTCGCCGGGCGCACGCGACGTCTCCGCGCGAAGCACGACGCCGCGACCGCTGGCGACGTACGACAGCATCTTGGTGTCGGCCTGCGCCGCGCCGTCCTCGGACGCGCGACCGAAATCGAAGCGGACGAGCGTGCGGGGGTGCAGCGCCCCGGGCGCGCCCATCGACGCGGTGGCGACGCCGGCGTGCTCGTCGGCAGCCATCAAGTCGGCGGCGTTCACCTCGGCGTCGACACCGCAGAGCACGGTGACGCCGCCGAAGCCGTCGTCCTCGGCGCGGCAGTCGTGGCGCTCGCGCGCCTCCTCGCGGATCACCTTGGGAGGCGTGGCGAGGCGGGCGGCGATCGCGTCGTCCTCGCCGAGCCGAACGACGACGCGCGTCGTCGCGAGGGTCTTCGCGCTCGTGAGCTCGACGACGAACGGCGCGCCGGACGATCCGCGCGTGAGGCCGAACGCGGCGCGGTCGGCGCCGGTGACGCGCTCGTCGCCGCGACGGATCGACACGAGCGCGCCGCGCTGCGCGACCCGGAGCTCGCGCGCGCCGCTCGCGATCGCGAGGTCGACGTGCACGTCGCGCGGCGCGGGCTCGTCCGTCTCGACGACGGGCGCGGCCGCGGCTCGTGCGCTCGGCGAGGGCGCGGCCGAGGGCGTCGCCGAAGCGCGCGGCGCGGCAGCGACGCTCGACGCCACGAGCGCGACGACGGCGCTCGGCGCGGCGACCGGCGCGTCGACCGCGGGCGCGGCAGGCCCCGCGCAGGCCACGAGCGCGAGCGCGGCGCTCGAGACGAGCAGCGCGGCGCGCCTCACAGCGTCCTCAGGTACGCGGCGAGCGCGTCGCGGTCGTCGCGCGTGAGCTGCGTCGTGTTGCCCATGCGGTCGAGATCGTCGTCGAGCAGCGCCTCGAGCGTCGCGTAGCGCCCGTCGTGGAAGTAAGGCGCCGTGCCCTCGAGGAACAAGAGCGGCGGCGTGCGGAACTTGGTCGACTCGTCGCCCGGCGCCTTCGACGCGATGTCGTGGAGGTTCCTGTCGCTGAACTCCTCCGCCTCGCGGTGGCAGTTCGTGCAGCCCGTCTGCGTCGACGTGAAGAGCTCCTTGCCGCGAGCGACGCGCGGATCGCTCGAAGCCTCGCGCGCGGGCGCCGCCAGGCCCTCCTTCAAATACGCGGCGAGCTGGGTGAGCTCGGCCTGCGGCAAGCCGGCGCCGCCGAGGCGCGTCATCGTCTCCTGCATGTTGCCCTCGAGCGTGTCGTGCTTCGCCATCCAGCCGAAGGGGCCGTGATCGAGGCGGCCGACGAGCATCGGCGTCTGGCGCGGCCCGGCGTCGAGCCGCCAGACGAGGCCGTCCTCGCGGCCGTCGGGGTGACACGCAGCGCACGCGCGGCCGTCGCGCGAGGTGCGCGCGTCGCGGTCCGTGTAGAAGAGGCGGCGGCCCGCGGCGACGTCGTCGGCGAGCGTGTCGCCGGAGAGGCGCACCGACTCGACGCCGCCCGACCCGAGGCTGACGATCGACAGCGTGTGATCGAACTGCCCCCACACGACGGCGACGCCCGTGGTCGCGTCCACGTCGAGGCCGGTCGGCCCGCCTGCGACCGGGATGCGACGGACGACGGCGAGCGCCGGATCGAGCGAGCGCGCGTCGAGATCGACGAGCTCGTCCGTGCCGAGCGACGCGACGTACAGGTGATCGCCGAGCACGGCCGCGGCGCGCGCTTGCCTCGCCGGCGAGCCGAGCGGCGTGACGGCGAACGCGAAGCCCGACGTGGGGATGCGAGCGCGCGGCGCGCGGGCCAGGTGCGCAGGCGGGCTGGTCACGGCGCCCGCGCGCGCGGGCGTGCGTGACGGCTGCGCGCTCTCGTCTCGCGGAGGCGCGCCGAGGACCTCGCCGTCGCGCGCCGAGAGCACCGCCACCGACGGCACCGACGTGTCGTCCTCGACGCGCACCGATCCGTAGCCCGAGCTCACGACGTGCGACACGTCCTCGCCGATCTGCACGGCGACGTGCGGCACGAAGACGCGCGTGCCGCTCTCGTTCATCGCGATCGCGTACGCGAGCGACGAGCGCGGGTGTTCGGTCGTGCTGCCGGCGTCGTGGTCGACGAGGTTTCGGTACCGCGCGCCCAGCGCGTCGAGCGAGCGCGCCCGCGGCCGCTCGCCCGCCCCTGCGAGGTCGACCACGCTCACCGCGTCGCCCGACACGTGCGAGATGAACGCGCGCGCGCCGTCCCGTGTCACGACGACGCCGCGCGGCTCCTTCGCCAGCGGGACGGTGTACTTCACCGAGAGGAGGTTGCCGTCGTACGCGAGCGCCGTCAGCGCGTGTCCCCACGCCGACGTGACGAGGATGTCGCCGCCCGGCGTCGACGCGAGCGCGAACGGATCCGACGCGACCTCTATCGCGGCGACGACGGCGCCGTCGGGCTCGTCGTCGTACGAGACGATGGCCACGCGGCTGCACCCGCGCAGCGTCACCGCGACGTGCGCGCCGTCGAGGACGAGCGCCTGCTCGGGCGTGCACGGCAGCGCCGTGGTGCGCACCTCGTGCGACAGGAGATCGACGCGGTGGAGCGCCTTCGCGTCCGCGTCCGCCACGAACGCGACGAGCGCCTCGTGATCGATCGCCACGGCGCCTCCACGCGCGGGCGCGGTCGCCACCTCGTTCGCGGCCGCGATCCCGGCGGTGGACAGCGAAGACGAGACGGCGAGCGTGACGGCGAGCGCGCGCTTCATGAGCGAACTTGGACGCGCGAGCGGTCGAAAAGTTTTGACGTG
>DASYCF010000335.1:0-3959 GCA_036500365.1 Byssovorax sp. | reverse complement strand
ATCGCCACCACGGCGACGCCCGCGATCTTGCCGATCGTCCCGAGGAGGCCCACGCCGGTGACCTTCGCGGCGGCCGCCGCGCCAGCGGCCGCCGTCGCCGCGGCCTTCGGGGCGACGCTCGCGCCGGCGCCGCGCGCTGCGAGCGTCGCCGCCGCGCCTGCCGCGCCGCCGATCGCGATCGCTTGCATCAACGACGCGCGGACGCGGGCGCGATCGCTCGCCGTCGGGTCGTCTTCGTCCCGCGCCCCGTCCAGGATCGAACGCGCGTCGGAGCCGAGCTCGCTCATTGAAGCCTCCATGCGTCGCGTGCGCGCTCGCGCGCCACCGCCGCTTCGAAGTCCTGCCGCGCCGACCGGAGCCGCGCGTACACGGTGTTGACGTTCTGACCGAGCGCCTCGGCGATCTCGGGCGCGCTCATCTGCTCGAGCTCGGCGAGGACGAAGACGGCGCGGCGCTCGTCGGGGAGCTCGTCGAGGAGCCGGTGCAGCGTGCGCGCGGCCTCGCTCCGCGCCGCTTGCTCGTACGGGCCTCGCGCGGGGTCGGCGACCTCGGCCGCGTCGATCACGTCGCCGCGCGCCTCGGGGCTCTTGCGCTTGCGGAGGCGGCGCTGGTCGGCGGCGACGCGCACGAGCACGCCGAAGAGCCACGTCTTCATCGAGCTCCGCCCCTCGAACTCGCCGAGCCGCCTGTGGAGCACGAGGAAGACCTCCTGAACCGCGTCGTCGACGTGGGCGTCGGCGACGCCGAGCCGCCGCGCGTTGCGGAACACGAAGGCGAAATGCTCCTCGTAGATCTCCTCGAACGTCGGCGCGCGGACGCGGACGGACGACGGCCCGTCGACCTCGATCCGCGAGAGCTCCGGAGACGCCGCGCCCATCCGCCTCGAGAGTGGCCGATCGGGGCCCGACCCGTGTCGAAAAACGCGAGGCGCCAACTCCGGCTGCGATTTGGCTATGTTGCCGGGCCATGCAGATCGGCCTCGAGCGGCTCGCGGGCTCCCCGCGCACCCTCCGGCGGCTCCGGGCGCAGCGGGTCGGGCTCCTCTCGCACGCGGCCGCCGTCGATCGCCGGCTCGCGCACGCGACCGACGTGCTCGCCGAGCTCGGCGTGCGCCTGTCGCTCCTCTTCGGACCCGAGCACGGCTGGGGGGCCGAGGCGCAGGACATGGCGAGCGTCGGCGGCGGAGTGCACGCGGAGACGGGGCTGCCGCTCGTCAGCCTGTACGGCGAGACGTTCGACGATCTCTCGCCGAAGGCCGAGCACCTCGCCGAGATCGACGTGCTCGTCATCGATCTCACCGACGTCGGCTCGCGCTACTACACGTTCGTCTGGACGGCGCTCCTCGCGCAGCGCGCCGCGCAGAAGGCCGGCGTCGTGACCGTCGTGCTCGATCGGCCGAACCCGCTCGGCTGCGCGCGCGCCACGGTCGAGGGCGCGACGCAAAAGCCCGGCTACCTGTCGTTCGTCGGCCTCGAGCCGCTGCCCGTGCGCCACGCGCTCACGCTCGGCGAGATCGTGTGCCTGTTCGCGTCACGCGACGGCGTGCCGCTCGGCGACGCGGGCGGGCTCAGCGTGGTCGGCGTCGCGGGCTGGGAGCGCGAGCAGCTCGCCGGCGCGTGGGACCGGCCCTTCGTCATGCCGTCGCCCAACATGCCGACCGCAGCGACCGCGCTCGTCTACCCGGGCGGCTGCCTCCTCGAGGGGACGAACCTGAGCGAGGGGCGCGGCACGACGCGGCCGTTCGAGCTCGTCGGCGCGCCGTGGCTCGACGAGCGCGCGCTCGCGAGGGCGCTAACCGAGACGACGCTCCCTGGGTTCATCGCGCGCCCGGCGTCGTTCCGGCCGATGTTCCAGAAGCACGCCGGCGAGATCTGCCGCGGCGTCGAGGTGCACGTCACCGACCCGTCGACCTTCCGCCCGGTCGCCACGTACGCGGCGCTCGTCGCCGCCGCGCACGCGCAGAGCCCCGAGCAGTTTCGCTTCCGAACCGAGCGCTACGAGTACGTCGACACGATCCCGGCGTTCGACCTGCTCACGGGCTCCGCAGATTGCAGGCACGCGATCGCGCTCGGGGACGCGCCCGGCGACGTGGCCGAGGCCGTGTCGAGGCCGGACCCCGAGTACGCCGCGGTGATGGCCGAGGCGCGAGCGGCGATGCAGATGGCCGATCCCGTCAGCGGGTTCTGAGGCGCGCGAGGCGCTCCGTGGCGCGTGGCGCGGTCGCCGAATGCGCGCGGGTCGGCGCGCGTAGAAGCGTCGTGCGCGCGCCCTCGATCTGCCTCGCGTTGGCCCTCGCGGGGTGCGCCGCTTCGCCGGTGGGCGAGGGGACGCGCGAGCGTGACGCCGCTGCGCCCGCCGTCGTCCCGTCGCCAGCGCCGAGCGCGGCGCCGACGTCGGCAGCGCCTTCTCCCGCGCCGTTCGCCGCCGTCGAGGCGGCGATGCGCGCCGCCGTCGATCGCGGCGAGGTGCCGGGCGCCGTGTGCGTCGTGGTTCGCCACGGGTCGGTCGTCGCGCGCGTCGCGGTCGGGGAGCGCGCGGCCGGCGAGCCCATGACCGTCGACACCGTGTTCGACCTCGCGTCGCTCACGAAGCCGCTCGCCACCGGGCTCGCCGTGATGCAGCTCGTCGACGCCGGGCGCGTGCGGCTCGACGCGAAGGTCGCGCGCTACCTGCCGGCGTTCGGCGCCGGTGACGTCACCGTCGAGGAGCTGCTCTTGCACACGTCGGGGCTGCCCGCGGACACGTCGCTCGACGCGTGGCGCGGTGGTCGCGCCGAGGCGACGGCGCGCGCGCTCGCTACGCCGCTCGAGGCCGCGCCGGGCGCGCGCGTCAGGTACAGCGACCTCGGCTTCGTCGCGCTCGGGGCGCTGGTCGAGCGCGTGAGCGGTGAGCGCCTCGACGCGTTCACGCGGCGGCGCGTCTTCGGCCCGCTCGGCCTCGCCGACACGATGTTTCGGCCGTCGACCGCGCTCGCGTCGCGCGCTGCGCCGACGGAGTCACGCGGCGGACGCCTGCTCCGCGGCGAGGTGCACGATCCGCGCGCCGCCGCGCTCGACGGCGTGGCGGGTCACGCAGGGCTCTTCTCGACCGCCGGCGATCTGGCGTCGCTCGGCGCGGCGATCCTCCAGGTCGTGAAGTCGGGCGCGCGCCGCGACGGCCTGCCGAGCGCGCCGGTCCTCCGCGACATGCTGCGGCCGCGCGCGGTGCCGGGCGGGGCGCGCGCGCTCGCGTGGGACGTCGCGCGGAGCCTCTCCGGCGCGCGCGGCGCCGTCGCGCTGTCGCACACGGGGTTCACCGGCACGTCGATCACCATCGACCCCGCGAGCGACACCGTCGTCGCGCTCCTGTCGAGCCGGCTTCAGGCGGGCGCCCGCGGAGACGCGAAGCCCGTGCGGCGCGACGTGCTCGAGGCGGTGCGCGCGGGCCTCGCCGAGGTCGACGTCGACGTCGCGCAGCCCGAAGGCACCCGGCCGCGGACGGGGCTCGACGTGCTCGTCGACGAGCGGTTCGCGCGCTTCTCCGGACAGCGCGTCGGCCTCGTCACGAACGACGCCGTCGTCGATCGCGAGGGCGTGACGACCGCGCGGCGCTTCGCCGAGGCGGGCGTCCACGTCGCGCGCATGTTCACGCCGGAGCACGGCGCGAGGGCCCGCGTCGAGGGCGCAGGCGGCGACGCGATCGATCGCGCGACCGGAGCGCCCGTCACGCGGCTCTATGGCGATCACGCGCGGCCGAGCGCGCGCGATCTCGAGGGCGTCGACGTCCTCGTCTACGATCTGCCGAACGTCGGCGCGCGCTTCTTCACGTACGTGACCACGCTCGGGCTCGTGCTCGAGGCGGCTGCCGCGCGTCGTGTGCCCGTCGTCGTGCTCGATCGGCCGCCGCTCGTGCCCGTCGATCGCGTCGCCGGGCCGGTGCTCGACGACGAGCTGCGATCGTTTACCGGCTACGATCGGATG
>DASYCF010000334.1:0-4367 GCA_036500365.1 Byssovorax sp. | reverse complement strand
GGTACTCGACGCGCGCGGGGACCAGCGCGAACAGCCGCAGCTCCTCGCCGCCGCAGCGCGGGCACGCCGCGGGCGCCGGGAGCGCGCTCTCGGTCGCCAGCGCCGCGGCGAGACCGCCAGGAGCGGCGCAGCGCGGGCAGGCGTCGTCCGTGAACTCGGTCGCCCCACACGCGGCGCACGTGACCTCGAACACGCCGTCGACGAAGCGCTCGCCGTCGTACGTCCAGCCGAGCTTGCCGACGGGCTCTCCGCCGAGCATCGGAAGCGCACCGTCGACATAGGCGCGGAAGCGGAGGTGCGTCGCGCCGCATGTCGCGCACCCGCGCTGGGCGAGCTCCTCGAGGCGGGCGACGGTGAACGCGCTCATCGACGTGTCCGCGCCTCGCCTCAGAACGTCGCGGCGGTGCGGGCGACGTCCTTCGAGATGACGCCCTGCGCGAGCAAGATGCGGAGGTGCATCTCGAAGGTCTGCATGCCGTACGGCGTGACGCCCTTCTCCATGAGCTCCTTGAGGGGCGGGTTCGACTCCGGGCGCTTCAACGACTCGCGCACGGTGCCGGTCGCCACGAGCACCTCGGCGGCGAGCACGCGGCCGGTGCCGTCTTTCTTCGGCAAGAGGCGCTGCGCGATGACGCCCTGGAGCGACTCGGCGAAGCGCTCGCGCACGTCCATCGGGTTCTTCGCGAGCGAGAGGATGCGGTGGATGGTGCGACCGACGTCGGGCGTGTGCAGCGTGCTCAAGACGAGGTGGCCGGTCTCGGCCGCTTGCAGCGCGATCTCCATCGTGTCGGCGTCGCGGATCTCGCCGACGAGGATCACGTCCGGGTCTTGCCGGAGCGCGGCGCGGAGGCCCTGGTTGAAGCCGTCGGTGTCGAGCCCGACCTCGCGCTGGCTGACGCTCGCGCGGTCGTCTTGGTGCAAGAACTCGATAGGGTCCTCGATCGTGACGATGTGCTTCGGGAAGTTCCCGTTGATGTGGCCGACCATCGACGCGAGCGTCGAGCTCTTGCCGTTGCCGGCCGCGCCGACCACGAGCACGAGTCCGCGATCGTGCTCGGCCATGGGCCCCGCAGGCGCCGGCACGCCGAGGTCGTCGAACGACGGGATGGTCAGCGGGATCGACCGCATGACGATCGCGAGCGAGCCGCGCTGCCGGTAGACGTTCACGCGGAAGCGGCCGAGACCCTCGATCGCGTAGCTCGTGTCGTACTCCTGCAGGCTCGCGAGCGCCGGCGCCGAGACGCGGCCGGCGATGAGGCGCGCGGCGACCGCCTCGGTGTCCTCGGGCCGGATCTTGTCGACGCGGAAGTACACCATGTCGCCGCGCACGCGCGCGCCCGGCGGCTGTCCGACCTTGAGGTGGATGTCGCTCGCCGACGCCGCGAGCGCCTTGCCGAGGAGCTGGTGCAGGAAGCTCTCGGACGAGTACGGGGTCGCCACGGGCGCGAGCCTACACCAGGAGTGATTTGCGATGGGGCCGCGAGCGGCCCCAAACCCGACCTCGCGGGGCTCGGTCCATTCGGTCGGCGCGCTCAGTGGTGATGGCCCGTGCCTGCCGCGAGCTTCGAAATCATGACGGCGATGCCGATGACGAACATCATCACGACGTAGATGATCCCGATGATGCAGCCCGCGCGCGACGAGCGCACCTGCGGCCGCGTGGCGACGGGCTGCGCGCCGGGGAGCTGCGAGAGCGCGGGCGCGTCGAGCGAGTCGCGGTCGACGATGATCGCCTGCGGCAGGAGCGCGGGCGTCGCGGGCTCCATGCCCGCCTCGCGCCGCAGCGCCGTGCCGATGGCGACGACCTCGATGAGGCCCGGCGAGAGCTCCTGGATCAGGAGCTTGTTGCCGACGACGCGCTCGGCGCCGAGGGCCTGCGCCTCCTTCTTGAGGAGCTCGAGCGCGTTCTCGCGCGCGTGGTAGACGAGCGACGTGACCTCGGGGATCTCGCCCTTGCTCATCGCGCGGAACATGGCGCCGATGCCCTGCGCGATGCCGAGCGAGTAGACGCTCGTCGCCATCACGAGCGACACGGGCACGAGGCCGAGCTTCTGCAGGTTCCAGAGCTCCTCGCCGGTGAGCTCGCTCGTGACCGCGGCGCCGCCGGCCGGCGGCGCGACGCCGGGCGGGAGCACGAGCCGGCCGTGGTGCGACGCGGTGCCCGTCATTAAGAGCTCCACGCCCGCGCCGAACGGCAAGACCTTCACGCCGATGTCGACGACCGCGTTCGCGCCCGCGTGCACGGCCTCCGCGCGGATGCGCTGGAGCGCGACGTGACGGATCTCGTTGTACATCTGCGAGTACTCGTGGACCTCGCCGCGCGCCATCGTCCGGAAGCTGCCCATGAAGCCGCGGCCGACGCCGAGCGCGTACGCGATGTTGCCCATCACGAACTTCACGGGGCGGTAGCCGCAGTCGAGGTGGCAGTACGTCTGCATGCCGCTCGCGGCGGTCGAGAAGAAGGGCATCGCGCCCTGCTGCGCGTGGACGCTCGTGCCCTGCGCGAGGAACTCGGTGTAGCCCGCGAGCGTGCGGAGCTCGGAGACGACGCTCGTCACGCCGGTCGCGCCGAACTTCTGCGCCTCCTGCTCCATGCGCGTGATCGCGGCGTGGCGACCCTCGGAGATGAGCTCGGTGAGCTGCTTCACCTCGCCGCCCGCGAGCGCGGAGCCGAACGCGCCGAACGCGCCGCCGAGGCCCATCGAAACCACGCTGTTGCCGACGCAGAGCTCGCCCGGCAAGAGGCCCTTCTGCGCGAGGCAGAAGATCTCGTTGCCCGTCATCCCCGACACGATCATCGCCATGTGCCCGCCCTCCGCGCCGCACCGTAGCCGCGACGCTCGCGCGAGGACAGCGCCGGACGTCGCGCCCCCAGATGCGACGGGTTGCGACATTCGTGCGCGGTGTGCCGGGCTGCCGCAGCCCCGGCGCAGCCGCTGCGCGATGTCGCCCTCGGCGGCGGCCGAACATCGGCAATTCGTGGCGACTCCGCGTCGGCACGCCCGATGCGAGGGCTCTCTGCAGATGAAGTCGACACGGAGACGAACGCGGGATGTCCGTTCGCCGCCGCGATCTCGAGCGCCGGTCGCGCTCGAACAAGGAGATCGTCATGAACCGTTGGACCACCCTCACGCTGTCCGCCGCCGCCGCCGCCGCGCTGACCGTCCCGTGCCTCGCGCGAGGCGTGTCGAGCGGCGCCGGCGCATCGGAGGTCGTCGCGTCGCACGCCGAGCCGAGGCCCCGGCCGATCCCGACGCCGCCGACGCCGCACCCGAGCCCGGTGCCTCACCCGGGGCCGAACCCGCCGCCTCCGCCTCCTGGGCCGGACGGGCGCGCGGTGTGAGCCAGGCGCCGAACGGCAGCAGCTCTACGGTCCGATGACGGGCACGTCCTCGACGCGCGCGTAGCCTCGCTCGGCGAGGGCGCGCGCGGCGCCGGCTGCGAGGGCGCGCTCGTCGGCCGGCGCCTTCGCGTCGCGGGCGATCGAGGCGAGCGCCGCGAAGCACGCGCGCGCTCCCTCGGGATCGAGCGGGTCGCGCTGATCGCGCGGGCGCGCGCCGACGGCGTCGATCGCCTCGAGGAGGGCGCGCCGCTCGGACGGCTTCGCGGCGAGGCGCGCGGCGAGCGGGCCGAGCGCGAGATCGGCGTCGGGCGCGAATGGGATCGACGCGAGCGCGGCCTTGGACACATCGCCGCCGTCGTCGAGCGCCGAGACGAGCTCTTCGGCCCCGACCTGGTTCGCGAGCCGGGCCCGATCGGCGTCGTCTTCGCCGGCGGCGCGCTTGTAGCGCGAGTCCGCGGAGCGCGCGGCGCGGACCGCGAGATCCGACGCGGCCAGGGCGGCGCTCGAGCTCCCGGCTGGCCGCGCGCTCACGACGCCGCTCGGCGCCGTCGCGGCGTCGGGTTTGGCCGAGCACGCCGCCGCGAGCGCAGCGAGGGCGAACGTCGCCGCCGCCGCGCCGCCTTTCACGGCGCCAGATCGAGCGAGCGCTTGCCGTGCGTCCGCTGCTCGGCCTCGGCCGCGTCGCGCTCGTCGTTGTACTTCTCGACCGCGCGGTTCAGGTGCATCGAGCAGAAGCGCGGGCCGCACATCGAGCAGAACTCCGCCGTCTTGAAGTACTCCTCGGGCAGCGTCTCGTCATGCATCGCCTGCGCGGTCTCGGGGTCGAGCGAGAGGCGGAACTGCTCCTTCCAGTCGAACTTGTAGCGAGCGCGGCTGAGCGCGTCGTCGCGGTCGCGCGCGCCGGGGCGTTTGCGCGCGACGTCGGCGGCGTGCGCGGCGATCTTGTAGGCGATGAGGCCCTGCTTCACGTCCTCGGCGTTCGGCAGGCCGAGGTGCTCCTTCGGCGTCACGTAGCAGAGCATCG
>DASYCF010000333.1:0-5906 GCA_036500365.1 Byssovorax sp. | reverse complement strand
CCGCACGCGCATCGCCGCCGAGGACACGGGACCCGCTGCCAAGCAGCGCTTCATCGACGAGGGGCGGCGCCACGTGTCGGGCTTCTTCGTCAACCCCGCCGAGTCCTGCGACATGCACGGCGCCGTGCCCGCGCCGCTGCGCGCCGAGAAGGCCGAGCTCGATCGCCGCGAGGCCGCGCTGGTCGCCGCGCACCCGGAGCTCCGCGGCGTCCGCAGCGACATGCACGACCCCGCGCTCATGAAGGCACGCCTCCGCCTCGGCATCCGCGTCGGCCGCGTCGCGCGGAGCGGCGAGCTCGCGTGGGTCGAGCTCGTCGGCCGCAACGGCGACGGCACGCTCTACAAGTTCAGCGAGCTCTACGCCCACGTGGGCGACCGCTGGCTCCAGCGCTCGACCAGCACGCTCGCCGACGAGGCCAAGCTCCCGCGCGATTTCGCGCCGCCCTTCGAGACGTACGCGGACTACCGCGTGCACAAGCTCTCGTGGCTCCTGCGCGATCCCGCGTCGAGCGGCGCCTCGCAGAAGGCCGTCGCAGGCCCGGCCGCGAGCGTGTCGTCGCCGGCGCAGCGCGGGAGCGGCGACGGGGCGAGCTCGAGCGTCCCGGCGGACGCGCCGGCGTGCACCACCGCGTGCGACCACCCGTCGACGGGCAGCGCGACCGTGCTCTGAAGCGCATCGGCGCGGCCTTCGTCATCGCAGGAACGGAAACACGAGGCGCAGCAAAAAGCGCCGGAGCGCCCGCCCCTCGCCGAAGCCGAGCGCGTGGATGCACATGCGCACGACGAACTTCGCGGCGCGCAGCCGATAGCGCAGCGTGCCCGGCGAGGAGGCCTGTTGGAGCTCCCAGATCTCCGAGCTGCCCGCGAGGTGGGCGAGCTCCTCGGAGGTCGACTCGCGCCCGAGCGCCGCGTTCCGGTGAGGGTAGCGGCCGAAGCGCTGGAGCACGTAGACGTGGTTCTCGGCGCCGAAGCGGTTGAAGAGCGTGCGGAAGTGGTAGGGCGTGTCGCGCGCCGCCTCGGCGAGGCTCGTGTGCCACCACACGGCGCGATAGAGGTCGTGTACGCGCTCGGAGTGCACCCACGGGAGCGCGACCATGATCGCGTCCTCGATGTGGAGGCCGGACTCGCCTCCCGCGATGAGGGCCGCGAGCTTGTCGGCGAGGCGCATCGCGAGCTCGTCGGTCGCGAACGCCTCGGCCTTGCCGCGGAAGATGTGCCGCGGCAGCTGATCGACGAGGATGAGCTTGGCCATGAGCGCCTTGGGAGACTCCTCCCAGTCCATCAGCCCGCCGCTCGCCGCCTCGCGCCAGAGATCGTGATACGCGAGCCGGACCTTCTCGTCCCACGCGGGCGGCGAGGCTCCCATGAGGTGCAGGTTGACGAGCGGCTCTGCGCCGTCGCCGAACCACGTGCGGTAGACGTCGCGCCAACCCGCGGCAGGCCCGTCGGGGAACCAGGGCGCGCGCCGCCGCCACGCAGACAGGCCGCCGGCGCCCGGCGGGCTCGTGAGAGCGAGCGTCGCGTGGCCGGACGCGGCGAGGGGCACGAACGCAGGAGCGGTGGCGAGGGGCGAGGTCATTCGTCACGCGCGACCGTAGGGGCGAACCGCGCCGTGTGCAGTCCCCATCTGCGGCGAGCGTTCCTGGCTGCGCCGCGCGATCAGCTCCGCTCGATGGGCAGGGCCTCGGCCTCCCAGCCGAGGAAGCCGCCCTCGAGGAAGCCGACGGGCACGCCGTCGTTCGTGAGCTGGTCGGCGAGCTCCTTCGCCTTGTCGCCCGCGCGGCAGTAGAGGATGGGCGCCCCCGCGAGCATGTGGAGCTCGGCGAGGCGGCTCGGGATCTCCTCGAGCGGGAGGTTCACGGCGCCGGGGATGTGCGCGCGCGCGAACGGCGCTGCCTCGCGCGTGTCGACCGCGACGACCTCGCCGTCCTTCAGGAGCTGCGCGAGCTCGACGGCGCGGATGGCGCCCTCGGCGCGAGGCAAGAACGGGTCGATGAGCGCGCGGAGCTCCGTGCGCTTCATCGCGCCCTGGTCGGCGGCGACGGGCCGGCCCTTCGCGAAGACCATGAACGTCGGCACCGACTGGATGCGCAGCGTGGTCGCGAGGCGCTTCGACTTGTCGATGTCGATCTTGACGACCTTGGCCTTGCCCTCGAGGTCGCGGGCGAGCGCCTCGACCTCGGGCGCGACGGTCTTGCAGGGGGCGCACCAGTCCGCGGTGAAGTCGATGAGGACGGGCAGCTCGCTCCGCAGGACCTCCCGCTCGAAGTCCTGCTCGGTCACGTAGGGGACGGGCATGCGCGCCTATTAGCAGAAGGCCGCGCGGCGTGCTTCAGCGCGCGTCCACTTCGGTGGCCAGGTCGCTTCAACGCGGACGAGCTGCGAGTCCGCCGCGCGTCGTCCGCGCGTCGAACGCGTCGCGGAGCGCGTCCGCGATGAGGTAGCTCGCGCCGACCGTGACCAGGACGAGGAGCCCCGGAAGCAAGAGGAGCCGCACGTGCTCCGGCGACCGCGCCCCCTCGGCGAGCGTCTCTCCCCACGTGGGCACGTCGGTCGGCGCGCCCATCTCGAGGAACGAGATCGCGCACTCGAGGAGCACGATCGACGCGACCCCGAACACGGAGCTCACGAACACGGGGCCGACGGCGTTCGGAAGCACGTGCCGGAAGAAGACGCGCCAGCGCGAGGCGCCGAGGGCGCGCGCCGCCGTCACGTACTCCTCTGATTGCGCGCGCAGCGACTCCGCGCGCACGAGCCGCGCGACCTCGGCCCAGCGCACGACGGAGACGGCGATCACGAGCGAGAGCACGCTCGGCTCGCGCTCGATGGCGCGGACGAGCGCGACCACGATGATCGCGGGGAACGTGTCGACCGTCTCGACGAGCCGCGCGAGGCGATCGTTCCAGAAGCCGCGCCCTTCGCCCGCGAGCGCGCCGAGCGCGACGCCGAGCACGAGGCTCGCGAGGACGGCCGCGAGCGACAGGCCGAGGGCGCTGCGCGCGCCGTAGACGAGCCGCGCGAACAGATCGTGGCCGCGCGCGTCGGTCCCGAGCGGGTGCGCTCGCGACGACGGCGCGAGGGCGCCGGCCTCGGCCGCGGTGCCGGGCCCGAAGCGCACCAGCGGCCACACCGCCGCGTCGCCCGCGTGCGCCCGCGCGACGTCGCGCTCGCCGAGCTCCGCGTAGCGCGCGCCGTCGACGACGGCCGGGAACGCGCGCACGCCCGACGGCCCGACGGCGAAGATCGGCGCCGGCGCGGCGAGCACCTCCGAGAACACGGCGACGAGCGCGAGCAGGCCGAGCAGGGTGACGCCCACGGCGATGCGGCGGCTCCGCGCGAGGCGCGCGAACGCGGCGCCGAGGTGCGTCACGCCTCACCTCGCCGCTGGAGCACGAAGCGACCTACGCGCCGATCGACGACGACGTAGAGCAGGTCGGTCGTCAGCACGAAGAGCGCGGCGCTCATCCCCGCGACGAGCGAGATCGCCATGAGCCACGACGTGTCGCGGAGCTGCACCGCGCGGATCGTGAGCTCGCCGACGCCGCGCAGGCCGAACACGCGCTCGACCACGAACGCGCCGCCGAGCGCCATCGGCGCCTCGAGCGCGGAGAGGGTGATGAACGGCAGGAGCGCGTTCGGGAGCGCGTGGCGGACGAGCGCGCGGAGCCGGCTCGCGCCGCGCGCCTCGGCCGCGCGCACGTGGTCCTGCTCGAGCGCGGAGGCCAGCGACGATCGCAGCTGACCCGCGGGCGCAGCGACGAGCCCGACGGCGACGACGGCGATGGCGGCCGTGAGCGAGCCGAGCGCGCGGTCCGTCGTCCGCACGACGACGAGCGCGACGGCCGCCGTCGGCACGGAGTAGAGGCCGAGCACCGCGCACGCGATGGCGAGGTCGACGCGCTTGCCTCGGTGCATCGCGCGGATCGCCGCGATCGGCATCGCGAGGAGGTAGGCGAGCCAGATCGCGCCGAGGACGACGGCCACCGTGATCGGCGCGCGGCGGAGGAGCTCGTCGAGCACCGGCGCGCCGGTCGAGCTCGTCCCGAAGCGCAGGCTGATCGCCCCGAGCGCCCATTTGCCGTAGCGCGTCTCGAGCGCCATCGCGGCGACGCGCGACGGGCCGTAGAGCTCGGTGAAGTCGGTGCGGTAGACGTTCCAGAAGCCGATCCACCGCGCGACGCACGCGGCGCCCGCGTCGAGGCCGGCCGCCGGCTCGATGCGATCGTCGACGCCGGTGATGTCCGAGAGCAGCGACGTGATGGTGCGCGCGCGGTAGAGCGACGCGGCGTCGTCCGGCGGCTCGAGCGCGGCGAAGAGCTCGGGCAGCGCGAACGTGTCGAGCGCGCGCACGTCCTCCACCGTCTCCGGCGCGTGGTAGCGGAGCAGGCGGCTCACCACGCCGCGCGCGGCCGAGCGGCGAAACTCGATGCCGCGGTCCTCCCAGAGCTGCGCCCAGAACGAGACGGCGCGTTCGGGATCGGCGGCGTCGTCGGCGCGCGGCAGGCCCATGCGCACCGCGACGGGCGCGAGGGCGACGGCGACGCGCGCGCGCGGCTCGGGGGCGAGCGCGTCGAACGCAGGCGCGATCCGCGGCAGCGCCGCGCCGCCGAGCCGCGCGAGCTCGCGCGCGCCGACCTCCGCGTCGACGCCGCCGCGCGCGATCGCCGCCATCGCCTCGTCCACGCGCACCGTCACGTCTCGCGGCGCGAGGTTCAGGAAGCGCGGCAAATCGAGGAACCGCTCGCGCCGCACGCGCGCGAGCACGGCCGGCGCCGTGTGCAGCTGCATCGCCGCGTCCTCGACCGGATCGGGCACGTACGACAGGAACCAAAAGCTCGCGATCGAGATGCCGACGAGCGTGGGCAGCGTCCACAAGAAGCGTCGGAACGCGTGGCGGAGCATCGGTCAGCGCAGGATCGCGTTCAGGAGATCGATGCGCATGCCGAACTTGTACGGCGACGCGCGCACGACCTCGGTCTTGCGGCCGGCGATGGTCGCGTCGTCGCTCTCGACGTAGCCGCCGGCGTTGATCGCGACGACCTTGCCGTGGCCGTCGAAGACGGGGCTGCCGCTCGTGCCGTGCGTCGTCGCCGCGTCGTGCTGGACGAGCCACGTGTCCGCGAAGGCGCCCGGCCGGCCGCCGGCGGTCGTGACGCGACCGACGTGCGCGGCGAGGAACGTGGCCGACGGGTTCGACGGGTCCATCAGTCGACCGGGGAAGCCGATGAGGTACACCTCGTCCCCGGCGCCGAGCTTCGCGAGCTCGTCCGCGCTCGCCACCTGCAGCACGACGGCGGCGCGCCCCGAGATCGTGACGATGCCCACGTCGGGCGTGAGCGCGTTCATGTCCTGCTCGCGGAAGCCCGGGTGCGCCTTCATGTCGACGACGGGGAAGCTGATGCGGCCGTGCCCTTCGTTCTCGAGCGCGACGATCGTCCCGCCGTGGCGCCGCGCGCCGAGGACGCAGTGCGCGTTCGTCGCGAGCACGCTCGGGCGCACGGCGAACGCTGTGCAGAACCCCTCGCCCCCGGCGGCGAGCATGAAGATGCCCTTCTTGCTCCGGTCGTAGAGCGTGCGCCCGAAGTTCGCCGACGGCGGGTGCATCGTGCCGAGCCGCCCCTCGATGTCCTTGCGGCGCGGGTCCTCGGGCGGGAGCGCGGCGAGCTCGCTGCGCAGCCGATCCATCTCGTCGTGCGAGCGGCGACTCCACACGAAGAGCGCGGCGAGCGCGGCGAGCGCGAGGAAGAGCACGACCGTGAGCGTGCGCGCGGTGCGCCGCTGGCCCGCCGTCGCCTCGCCGACGTGGTGATCGACGAGCCGGCTGATCTCGATCGTGTTGCGCGGCTTGCGCGCCGAGCCCATCGCGTCCGAGATCATCTGCGCGATGGTGCGCTTGCCGACGCGCG
>DASYCF010000332.1:0-9855 GCA_036500365.1 Byssovorax sp. | reverse complement strand
GCGGCGGCGTGCCGCCGGAGCCGCCGACCCCCGCGCCGCCAGCGCCGCCCGAACCGGTGGGGCCCGCGCCGCCCGTCGTGGTCGTCGTCGTCGTCGAGGTCGTCGGCGAGCCGGTGCTGCTCGTCGGGTGGCCCGACGTGGACGAGGTCGTGGTGTGCGTGCCCGTCCCGGCGCCTTCGCCCGAGCCGCCGTTGCCTGCGGCGCTCGTCGTCGAGTCGCCCCCGCAGCCGCCCACGTACGCCGCCGCCACGAGCGCGCCCGCCACGAGCGCCAGCGCCACCATCCGCCCACCGTCGCCGTCGTTCCTGGTCCGCATGACTGGAGCTTATTCGCGCAGCGCGTGTGGTCCTAGAGCTTCCCCGGTCATCCCCGGATGGTCGCGATTTCACGCCCCGCTGCGCTCGTCGCTTCGGCCACGCAGGCCGGCGCCGAGGTCGTGGTCGCCCTCGTCGAGCTCTTCGGTGAGCGGATGGCGCGCCTGCGCGACCCGTTCGGCCACCTTTGGCTCGTGTCGCAGCGGCTCGAGACGCTCTCGGTCGACGAGATCCGCCGCCGCCGAGATGCCTTCGCCGAGCAGCTGCGCCGGGTGCGTTCGCCGGCGGCCGAGCTCGAAGCGGCGTCGACCCTACGTGTCGAAGACGGCGCCGCGCAAGCGCCGCCTACGCGGCTCGAGGGCACGCGCACTTCTTCCCCCTCGAGGCGCCGACCGAGCTCGCGTCGATCCTGCGCGGCTCCGTCGCGTCGCTCGGCCCGTGAGGGCTACTCGCCCTTCGGCTCCCAGAGCTCCACGCGGTTGCCCTCGCAGTCGACGATCCACGCGAAGCGGCCGAAGTCGTAGTCCGAGCGCTCCGGGATGATCTCGACGCCCTCCTTCGCGAGCTCGGCGAGCAGCGCGTCGAGGTCGGCGACGCGGAAGTTCACCATGTGGCTCTGCGCGCTAGGGCCGAAGTACTTCGTGTCGTTCGCGAACGGCGCCCAGATCGTCTGCCCGGGCGCGCTGCCATCGCCGCCCCACGTGAAGACGATGCCACCCGGGCCCGTCGGCACGCCGAGGTGCTTCTCGTACCAAGCCTGGATCGCCTTCGGATCGCGCGCCTTGAAGAACACTCCGCCGATCCCGGTCACACGCGTCATCGCTTCTTCTCCATCAGGTTCTTGAACTGCACGCCTTCGAGCCGATAGACGTAGATCTTGACGAGGCCCTTGTCCCACAGCGGCTCGCGCGCGCCGAGGTGGACGAAGTGGATGTGGCCCTTCTTGTTCGGATGCGGCACCGAGCGATCGTCGCCGGGGCCCGTCGCGACGAAGAGCCCGTCCTCGACCTGGATCGCGCGGTTCGGGAGGGCGTACATGCGCGCCTTGCCGCGGCCCCACGTCGAGCTCGGGCCGTCGGCGATGACGAAGCGCGAGAGGTTGTCGTCGACCCACGAGATCATCGGCACGCACTCGCCGAGATCGTCGAGCACCTCGGGCTGACCGATGTGGAAGAACTTGCGCTGCGGCAGCGGCTCCTTGTCGGCGTCGTCCTTCAGGATCGTGAGCCGGCGGATCACGCGCTCGGTCATGCGGCCGACCCTCGCACGCCGCCGCGCGGGCGGCACGTCATCGCGGCGGACCGACGGGCGGGTCGGGCCTCCGCGCGGCCGGGAACAGCAGGCGGCGAAGCTCCGCCGGCTCGAGGTCCTCCTGCGCGGCGAGCGACCCGACGACGAGCGTCGCGAGCCGTCCGCGCGGCGGGCTCACCACCGCGCGCACGAACGCCGCGTCGACCGTCGCGCCCGAGCGCGCCGACGCCTGGAGCGCGAGCGCCTCGGCCCGCGCGTCGTCGACGGATGCCCGCGCGACGCGGAGCTTCACGTAGAGCGCGGCACGGAACAGCGCGTGGTAGCCGATCATCGCGCGGATCCACGTCGGCTCCGGCGCGTCGCCGGCGGCCGCGCGAGATGCCTCGTCGGCGCGCGCGACGAGGAGCTCCATCGGCAGCGTGTCGAGCTCGGCGAGGACGCCCGGGAACTCGCGCGCCAGCGCGCGGAAGACGCCGCGCTCCGGGATCGGCTCGCCGCGCGCCCGGTCGCGCCGCAGCTCGACGAGCCGCGCGTACTTGTGCGCGAGCCGCGCCACCGGCCTGGGATCGAGCGCTGCTTCGTCGCTCACAGCTCGTCGACCGGGAAGCACATCACGTCGGCGATGCGCGGCGCTCCCGTGGCCAGCGCGACCAGCCGATCGAGCCCGAGCGCGTTCCCGGCGGCGGGCGGCATGCCCTCCTCGAGCGCGGCGACGAAGCGCTCGTCGATCGGATAGACCGGCATGCCCGCCGCGCGCCGCGCGTCGCGATCGCGCTCGAGGCGCGCGCGCTGCTCGACGGGATCGGTGAGCTCGCCGAAGCCGTTGCAGAGCTCCGTCTCGCCCACGTAGAGCTCGAAGCGCTCGCACACGCGCGGATCCGCGGGCGATCGCCGCGCGAGCGACGCGAGCTTCGCGGGGTAGTCGGTGAGGAACACGGGCACGCCGAGCCGCGCGAGGCCCGGCTCGACGCGCTCGACGAGCAGGCGGAAGAAGCGATCCTCGTCGAGCTCGGGCAGCGCGATCGCCTCGTCGGCCGGCACGCCGGCGAAGCGCGCGAACGCCTCGCCGACGGTGACCCGCGCGAACGGCGCCTCGACGTCGACGCGCGCGCCGCCTTGCTCGACGAAGCGGCGCGACGTGAGCGCGAAGGCGGCGCGGACGAGCTGCTCGGTGTCGTCGATGACGTCGGAGACGCCGGCGAACGCGCGGTACCACTCGAGCATCGTGAACTCGGGGTTGTGCCGGCCGCCGACCTCGCCGCGGCGGAAGCACCGCGTGATCTGGAAGCAGCGCGGGACGCCGCCGCCGAGGAGCCGCTTCATCTGGTACTCGGGGCTCGTCGCGAGCCAGCCGAGGCCGGGGACCTCGTACGCGTCGAGGTGCAGGTCGAGACCGGGCGAGGGGACGGCGCAAGGCGTCTCGACCTCGACGAAGCCTTGCTCGGCGAAGCGCGCACGGACCCGGGCGAGGATGGCGGCGCGCGCGCGCAAGAGCGGCCCGATCCGAGATGCGCGCGCGTGCTCGCGCAGCGCCGAGACGTCACGCGGGCGGTGCACCTCGACGACGCGCGCCGCCTCGACGCGCGCGCCCGTCCACGTCCCGTCGACGACGCAGAGGTCGCCGACGACGACCGCTGCATCGAGGTCGACGAGATCGACGTCGACGCGCGCGAACGCGTCCGCGAGCTCGAGCGTCGCGTTGGTCACGCGCGTCACCCGGCCGCCGACCACGATCCGCTCGCCCCTGGCGGCGCCGGTGCAGTCGGACGGGGCGCGCGCGCTCACGCCGAGATGCTCCCACGGCTTCGCGTCCGAGGGGACTGGACAACGGCCCTCGCGGCGCGCTTCGCGTCGAGCGGCGTCGCGTCGGCACCCGCCTGAAATGCGCGGCGGTCTACACACGCGGCGACGGCCCGCGTTACGATGGGCGCATGGTTCGATCTTCGCTTGGGCTCGCGCTCGCGGCCACGCTCGTCCTCGCGTGCAGCTCCTCTTCGTCGACGGACCCCGGCGGAGCCGGCGCGGGCGACGCCGCTTCGACGACATCCACGGCGTCGACCAGCGCGACGACCTCCACGAGCGCGGGCGCGGGCGGCGCCGACAACGCGCCGTGCGACACGACCCCGACGTTCCACGAGGTCCTCGCGGGGCCCCTCTCGTCGTGCAGCGGGCTCGAGCCGCCGTGTCACAACGCGAGCGCCGGCTACCTCACGATCGATCCGATGAACGCGAGCAACACGTATCACGCGCTCGTCGGCGTCCCCGCGACGATCTCGGGCGCGGGCGATCGCGTCGTCCCCGGCGACGTCGACGGGAGCTTCCTCTTCCGCAAGCTCACGAACGACCTCACGCCGCACGAGCAAGACCCGATGCCAAAGCCGCCGAACTTCCCCGGCGCGACCTGGATGGAGCTCCCCGCGGATCAGATCGAGATGGTCCGCTGCTGGATCGTCGGCGGCGCGATGGACGACTGACGCGCGTCACTTCGGAAAGAGCAGCTCGATGTCGAGCGCGGGTGAGCCGTCCTCGTGCACGCCGCCGAGCACGGCCAGCGTCGCGTTCGGCGCCGGGTTGAACGTCGCCCCGCGGCGCGGCTCGCGCAGCACGATCTCCGTCGGCGCCATCGTCGCGCCGAAGTCGACGAGGAAGCTCCGCGACGGCAGCGGCTTCGCGCCCGCCTCCGGATCGGCCGTCGCGCCCGCGACGAGCACGCGGTTTCCGTCGATCGAGAACGCCTGCGCGCTCGCGAACGCGACGGGCAGCGCGAAGGCGGCAGGGAGCGTCGTCGTCGCGCACGCCGACGAGGCGCACGTCGGGTCGACCTGGCGCATCGCCGCGCCCGCGCCCGACGCGTCGACGCCGCCGACGAGCACCGCGCCGAACGACGTCTGCGCGATGGCCGCGCCGGTCGTCGCGTCGGGCGCGTAGGCTCGCGTGACGAACGAGGTCGCGCCGTCGGCCAGGACCTCGACGCCGGGTCCGCGAGCGCTGCCGCCCGCGACGACGAGGCCGATCCCTTGCACGTACGTCGCAGCGGCGCCGGCGCGCGGGAAGGCGAGCGTGGCCGCGGCGAGGGTCCCGTCGGTCGCGATCGACAGCACCGATGTCGTGGGCGCGCCCGCGCGCGTCGCGCCGACGACGTAGACGACGCCGCTCGGCGTGTCGACCTCGCGCCCGCCGGCGACGTCGCCGAACGCGAGCCCCGTCGGCGCGGTCGCGTAGCCCGTCGACCCGTCCTCGAAGCTCAGCCACACGGCGGACGCGTCGTCGATCAGCAGCGCCACCGTGCCGAGGCCGACGATCGTCGCCGGCGTGATCGGCAAGCCCGACGTGGCCGACGAGTCGCCGAGGCCCGCGACGTCGTAGAAATCGGGGTTCGACGGGTCGATGGAGGCGCCGTCTCCGTCGAGCGCCGCGCTGCCGCCCGCGAGCATCAAGAAGCGCTCGGCGGCGATCGCCGCGACGCCGTTCACGTGCGTGTCGTCGAGCCCGTTCGGAGGCCGCGCCCACGCGTCGACCCGCTCGGCGAAGACGGGCAGCGAGGCCCCGTCGATCCCGTCGAGCACCGTCGCCAGCGTGCGCCCGCCGACGACCTCGGTGCCATCGGCCGCGAGGCCGGCCACGTCGACGATGTAGGGGTCGGTCGACGTCGCGTCGCCGAGGTCGAACGACCCGCCGTCCGTGCTCGACGCGGTGAGCGTCTCGGAGGTGCTCACGTCGGTCGCCGTGATGTTGAACGTGGCGACGGCCGGCGCCTCGGTGAACGCCGTCGTCTCTTGCCCCGCCGTGATGTCGATCGAGATCGTCGACGCCGACGACGAGCAGCCGAGCGCGCCGAGCATCGACGCCGCGACGACGCCGCCCGCGCCCCGTCGCCACGACTCCGCTGCCGCGGGTCGAGATCGCGACGATCGAAGGCAAGTCACGCGCTCCTCTTGCCGCGGCTCCCCGGCGCCGTCGAGGCGAAACGCGGCGTGAAGGTGCCCATGTAGGATAATGTAGTGACAAAAACTTGTCGCTCGTTCCGGGCGCCAGTTACACGTCGAGGATGGCCGTGCGCGAAAGGGAATCTTCGGTGCGGAACCTCGACGAGATCCAGGAGGATGACCCGAGCCAGCGGAGCTCGCGCGCCGGCGCGATGATCCTCGCCTCGCTCGGCGGCGCCTGCATCGTCTTCGCGGCGGCGGCGCTCATGCGCTCGCCGCCGAAGGCGAAGGTCGTCAACGCGGACCCCCTCGGCGACCTCGTCGCGAAGGCGCACCCGGCGGGCGCCGCGTCGGTCGCGCCCCCCGGCATCGGCGGCGACGTCACGTTCCCCGGCGCGCTGAGCGACGCGAAGCGCCCGACGACCGCGCTCGAGGCCGTGCGCGAGGAGCCCGCGAAGAGGCCCGGCGATCTGCCGTTCACGCTGCCCGCGGGCGCGCCGACGACGCCGCCCTCCGCCGCCGATCGGCTGCCCGTCGCGCCGCTCCCCGCGCAGAGCGTCCTCGAGCCGGCGCCGCCGCCCGCGGCCGCGTCCGACACGCTCGCGACGATGGCGCAGGCACGCTCGCGGGACGACGGCAACGAGACCGCCAGCGCAGGCACGCCCGGCGGCTATCAACTCCAGGTGAGCTCGTTCAAGACGCAGCCCGAGGCGGAGGCGTTCGCGGGCGCGCTGCGCCGTCGGGGCCACCACGCGTTCGTCGAGGCGGCCGACGTGAAGGGCCGCGGCGTCTGGTACCGCGTGCGCATCGGCCCGTTCAAGTACAAGCACGCCGCCCTGATTTACCGCCAGGACTTCGAGTCGAAGGAGCGCATGGTGACGTTCATCGTCGATCCGCCGAAGCCCGTCGTCGCCGCGCGCGCGTCGACCGCGAGCGTGGTCGTGAACGACGACGACTGACGGCTCGGCGCACCCGCGCGCAGATCAGCCGCAGCGGAGGTCGAGCAGGCGGTGGCCGACGACGCGGCTCCGCTGGTTGTCGATCACGACGACGAGGAACACGTCGATCGAGCCCGTCGGCACCGCGACGTGATCGAAGCGACCGTCGGCGCTGCGGAAGACCTGCTCGACGGCGTCGCAGAGGCCGTGGCCCTCGAGCTCGCCCTCGGGAACGGCGCCTACGTACTGCCACAGGGGCACCGGCGGCCGAGGGGCCGAGGTGACGTCGCGCATCGGGGCGACGCACGTGTCTTCGAACTCCCACGCGGAAAGCGCGCGCGTCGTCGCCGCCTGCTCCGGCATCCGAGGGCACTAGCACGCGGCCCGAGATCGAGCCCGTCCACGCGGCGTTTCCGCGATCAGCGGCAGAAGCGCTTCCAGGCCTCGGGCAGCTCGCGACCGAGGACGCGCTCGGCGCCCGTTCGGTCGAGCAGCGCGAACTTGAACGCGCCCTGGAAGACGTGCACGCCCTCCTGACGAAGCTCGACGTCGACCTTGATCACGCGGCCGCCGTCCTGCGTGATGTGCCCTCGGGCGACCACCTCGACGCCGATGCGCACGGGACCGCGGAGGCGCGCGTCGACCGCGGCGGTGAAGGCGAGGCGCTCCTTCATCCCGATGATGGTCCACGCCGCGATCTCGTCGGCGAGGGCGATGACGAGGCCGCCGTGCATGAGCCCGGGCGGCCCCTGCACGAGCTCCGTCGGCGTGTAGCGCGCGGTGACGCTGCCCTCGTCGCGCTCGAATTTGAGGCGAAAGCCGTGCGGATGCGTCGGGCTGCAGCCGTAGCAGGGCTGGTCCTTGCCGAAGATCTCGTCGTCGAGGCGCTCGGTCATCTCGCGCAGCCTCAGCGGCCGATGCCCCAGATCTCGCCGGTCGACCACGTGGCGTCGAGCAGCGCGAGCACCGCCTGCACGACCTCGCCCGGCGTGCCGAAGCGGCCGAGCGGCGAGCGCGCGGCGAGCCTGTGGGTGCGCAGCGGATCCGCGTCCGCCTCGGGGTCGGCGACGATGCCGAGCGCGACGACGTTCACCCGGACGTACGGCGCGAGCTCGACCGCGAGCGCGCGGAGGCCCGTCTGGAGGGCGCCCTTCGCCGTCAGGTACGCGACGTGGTTCGTGTAGGGCCGCGCGACGCCGGCGTCGGCGAGCGCGACGACGGCGCCGCTTCGCTTGCCGAGCTCGTCGGCGAGGGCGCTCACGAGCAGGAGCGGCGCGATAGCGTGCACGGTGAGCGTCTTTTCGAGGTCCTCGCGGCGCAGCTCCTCGAGCGGCGTGCGCGGGAACGGCCCGCACGCGAGCACGATGTCGTCGATCCCGCCGGTCTCGAGGACCGTCTTCGCGATGAAATCGGGCGCGTCCTTGTCGAGGAGGTCCTTACACACGACGCGCGGCCGCGGGCCGATCTGCGCGATCGCGTCGGCCAGCGCGTCGAGCTTCGCGGCGTCGCGCGCGGTCAGCGCGACGAGGTCGCCGCGCTTCGCGAGCCCGCGCGCGATCGCGACGCCGAGCCGGCCGGTCGCCCCGCACACGAGCACACGCCGCGGCCGCTCGATGGCAGGCGGCGGCGTCGACCCGAAGCGACCAGACGAGCTCGGGGGACCTGCCGTCATCGTCGCGCAGGCTAGCAGATGTGAGGCGCGCTACGAGTTGCGCCGGTCGAGGTGCCGCCGCGCCGCGTCTTTCACGGGACCGGTGACGTTCTTGCTCTTCGCGACCGCGCGCAGATCGGACTCGCGGAGCTGCGTGACGAGCCGCGTCGCGACGGCGACCGGCGTCTTCGGGTTCTCGACGAGGCTCCGCTTGATTTGATAGCTCTTCATCCACTCGGGCGTCGTGCCGATGATGCGCAGCACCTCCTCGGCGCTGTTGCGGTTCTTCGCGATGAGCACCGCCTCGTTCTCTTGCATGAGCGGGCTCCGCACGGCGGCCGACTGGACGAGCCGGTTGCGGTCGCGCACGAGCAGCATCCGCATCTCGCGCGTGCCGAGGATCGCGGAGCGGATCTTCTGCGACATCGTCATGTTCGCGACCTGCATGTACAGGGGCAGGAACTTCGCCTTGAGGTTCTCGGCGCCCTCCTCGTCCTCGTCGTGCGTGTCCTCGTCGGCGGACGTCTTCGCGGCGATCTCCTCGGCGACCTCCTGGGCCTCGCGGAACATGAGGTCGTCGGGCGTGGGCTCGTCGCTCGGCTCCGCGATGAGCTCGTTCTCGATCGCGAGCGCGGCCTCCTTGAACGCGGCGATGCCGGGGAGCTCGACCTTGTTGCGCACGGCGAGGTCGACGAGGCGATCGGCCGTCGAGCTCCGCGTGAGCTTGTTCATGTAGAGCCGCTCGATGATCCGCGGGTGCTCGAGGAGGCGGGCCTCGTTCGTCGCGATGAGCTCCGTCAGCCGCTCGTCGCCCGTCCGCGCGAGCTCCTCGACGGTGTCGGGCGCGATCGTCGGCATCCCGAGCAGGCGCTCGACGATCTCGAACCGGTCTGCGTAGCTCGAGACGAGCGCGTCGATGACGGCGGGCGCCAGCGGCGACGGGGCGCCGAGCGCGCCCTGCAGGATCGGCTCCGGGACGGCCTTGAGCGTCGCCGCCGCCGCCTTTTGTACGGTCTCGGTGGCGCTCCTCGAAAAGAAGACCAGCAGGGCGAGCATGTCCGCCGGCCCGACGCCCGGCGCGATCGCCTTCGACGCGGCGAGCTCCTGCATCTTCAGCGGCGCCGTCGTGAGGCGCAGCGCCGGCGCAGAAAGGGCGGCGGGGTCGATCGGCGGGATCATGTGCGCGTCAGGCCGTTGCTGGGCGAGGCTTCAGAGATTATCTTGGCCGCGCGCTGCCTGGGTCATCTTCGCGTCGGCGCAACGGGAAGGGAAGAGATCGACATGGGGATCATGGACTTCGTCAAGGGTGGCGTGCGCGAGATGATGATCGCGCGGCCCGACAACCTGAAGAGCCTCATCGTCTACAAGCACCCAGATCAGAACGTCCCCATGTACTCGCAGCTGACCGTCGACAGCGACGAGTGCGCGCTCTTCTTCAAGGACGGGACGTACCAGGGCTACCTGCCGCCCGGGCGCCACACGCTCCAGTCGCAGAACATCCCGTTCCTCAACAACCTGGTGACGTCCTTCACGGGAGGCAACGTATTCATTGCTGAAATCTTCTTCGTGAAGATGCAGCCCGTGCGCAGCCTGCCGTTCGGTGGGCCGCTCGAGTCGATGGAAGATCCGCTGCTCGGAGAGTTCGTTACCCCAAGGATCTTCGGCGAGTTCTCGCTGCAGGTGACGGACCCCGTGAAGTTCGTCGTCGGCTACCACGGCCAGGCGGCCGGTGCGCAGGACAACGACGTCATCCTCGGCTGGATCAAGGGCAAGTT
>DASYCF010000331.1:0-3975 GCA_036500365.1 Byssovorax sp. | reverse complement strand
CTCGGGGCGCGCCTCGACGACGGCGTACGCTCCACGTGACGGCAAGCGCGGGTCGCGGTCGACGTCGGCGGTCCAGTCGACCTCGAGCAGCTCGAGCGTCGTGAAGCTCGTCTTCGCGTCGACGCGCGGGCCGCCCTCGCGCCGCGGGATCGGATGATCGACGACGCCGCTCGCTGGCGGCGCGCCGCGCACGAGCGCGACGTAGCGCTTGTCGACGAGGTGCTGCTCGAACGCGCCGTGGAGCTCGCGTGCGGTGGCCGCGTCGCGCGCGAACGCGAGCACGCCGCTCGTCGCGCGGTCGAGGCGATGCACCGGAAACACGTCGCCGACGGCGGCGCGCGCGAGCTCGACCGCGGTCACGTCCGCGTCGCCCCACCCGCGGTGCACGAGCAGCCCCGACGGCTTGTCGAACACGGCGACGCGCGCGTCCGCGTGGAGCAGCCGCATCACGAGCCCTCCCTCAGCCACGGCGATGGAGCAGGTTCGAGTCCCATCAGACGAAGGTCGCGCTCGCGAGGTCGCCCCACGGCGCCACCGAGGCGAAACCCTCGCCTCGACCAAACCGCGTCAGCAGAGGATCGCACACCAGAACGCCCGTCGAGGCGGAGTGATTCGGCGGGAGACGGGTGCAGCTGCGAGCAACGGACCGCAGGCGTACTCCCGTACCCCGAGGACAGTAGCGGAGCAGATGCGCCCGTATCGCGCCGAAGCGCCCGCCTCGACCTCACTCCACGCGGGCGAGGACGACTACGGAGTAGCCGATCGCCGGGCGCGCGCCGACGCACGCGTACGAGTGGCGCTGGTCGCCGTGGAAGACCGCGACGTCGCCGGGCGAGAGCGTGAACTTCTCGCCGGTCGCCACGAGCACGAGCTCGCCGCTCTCGCACGTGAGGTACTCGCGCGTGCCCGGCGTGTGCGGCACGCCCGTCATGCGGGCGCCGGGCGCCAGCTCGATCCGATCGATCTCCATACCGGGGATCGGATCGGGGAGCAGCTTGCGCACGACGGCGAGGCCGGGGTTTCGCGTCGGCAGCGTGCCCTTGGGGTAGAGCCGGCACGCCGAGCGCGGGGCGGCGATGAGCTCCTCGATCGAGACCTGGAGCGAGAGCGCCACGCGATGCAAGACGGCGAGCGTCGGGTTCGCGGCGCCCGACTCGAGGTTCGCCCACGTCGCGCGGGGCACGCCGGCGAGCTTGGCGCACTGCTGCTGCGTGAGCCCGCGCGCCTCACGCAGCTGCTTCACGTTGCGGGCGAGGCGCTCGGCCATCGCGTCCTCGTCGATCGACTTCTCGCTCGGCAAATCGCGCCCCCTCTCTTCCGTTGGAAGCCTGCCAGCGCGTTGGCGCGCGCGTCAACGAAAGGGAGCGGCGGCCGCATGCTGCTCTCACCAGACGAACGAGGGAGGACACGATGGACATCCAGGGTGCAGGCGCGGTGGTGACGGGCGCGAGCCGCGGGCTCGGTGGGGCGCTGTCGGCGGAGCTCGCGCGACGCGGCGCGCGCGTCGTGATGGTCGCGCGCGAGGCAGGCCCGCTCGACGAGGCGGTCGCGAAGATCCGCGCGGCGGGCGGCGAGGCGCACCCGCTCGCGGCCGACGTCGGCGACAAGCGCGCGACGTACGCCATCGCGGGCGCGGCCGCGGCGCTCGTCGGCGACGTCGACCTGCTCGTGCACAACGCGAGCACGCTCGGCAAGGCCCCGCTCGAGCTGCTCCTCGACACCGCGTGCGAGGACTTCGAGCGCACGCTCGCCGTGAACCTCGTCGGCCCGTTCCGCCTCACGAAGGCGCTCGCGGGCTCGATGGCGCTTCGGCGTCGCGGCCTCGTCGTGCACGTCTCGAGCGACGCGTCGGTCAACGCGTACCCCACGTGGGGCATGTACGGCGCGTCGAAGGCCGCGCTCGATCACCTCGCGCGCACGTGGGCCGCCGAGCTCGAGGGCACCGGCGTGCGCACGCTGAGCGTCGATCCGGGCGAGATGAACACGCGCATGCACGCCGACGCGATCCCCGGCGCCGACGTCGCGACGCTGGCGGACCCGGCCGACGTCGCGCGGCGCGTCGTCGACATGATCGCGCGCGCCGAGTCGATCGCGAGCGGCGCGCGCGTCGAGGCCGGCGCGTGGGAGGTGGCGTCGTGAGGCCCGCCGTAGCCCCGCGCGACGCGCCCGCGGCCGAGCGCCTGCTCGTCGTCGACCTCGACGGCGGCGCGCTCGCCGACCGCGCGATCGCGGATCTGCCGAGCTTGCTCCGCCGCGGCGACGTGCTCGTCGTGAACGACGGCGCCACCCTGCCCGCCTCGCTCGTCGGCGCGATCGCGATCCGCGCCAGCGGAGTGGCCGTGGCCCACGGGGGCGGCGCGATCGAGCTCCGCCTCGCGCAGCCGGTCGGCGACGACCGCTTCCTCGCGCTCGCGTTCGGCGCCGGCTCGTGGCGCGATCGCACCGAGGATCGCGGCGCCGCGCCGCAGCTCGAGGTAGGTGACGCGCTCGCCTTCGACGGGCTCATCGCGGTCGTGACGCGCGTCGACCCCGCGTCCCCGCGCCTCGTCGAGGTGCGCTTCGATCGCGCGGGCGGCGCTCTCTGGTCCGCCCTGTACAAGGTCGGCCGACCGATCCAGTACGCGTACGTCGCGCGTCCGCTCGAGCTCTGGGACGTGCAGACGCGCTACGCGTCGCGGCCCTGGTGCGCCGAGATGCCGAGCGCGGGGCGACCGCTCACGTGGGGCGTCCTCCTCGAGCTCGTGCGGCGCGGCGTCGAGATCGCGCGCGTCACGCACGCCGCGGGGCTCTCGTCGACGGGCGACGCCGCGCTCGACGCGCGGCTGCCGCTCGGCGAGCGCTACGAGATCCCGGCCGAGACGGTCGACGCCATCGCGCGCGCGCGCGGGGCGGGCGGGCGCGTCGTCGCCGCGGGCACGACGGTCGCGCGGGCGCTGGAGGGCTGCGCTGCGGCGCACGGCGGCGAGCTCGTCGCGGGGGCAGGCACCACCACGTTGAGGCTCGACGAGGCCCACCCTGTGCGCGTCGTCGACGCGCTGCTCACCGGCATGCACGAGCCGAGCGAGAGCCACTATCAGCTCTTGCAGGCGTTCGCGCCGAAGAGGTTCGTGGCGGCCGCGCACGAGCACGCGACGCGCGCCGGCTACCTCACGCACGAGTTCGGCGACTCGAGCCTCTACATCCACGCGCGCTGACGCCCGCGCCTCTTGGTCACTGCGCGCCGTTCGTCGAGGGGGCGGCGCGCGAGGCGCCGTCGCCCAGCGTCGCGCGGTCCGACGGGGCCGTGTGCTCGAGCAGCACGCGGCGGATGTCGGCCGGGTCGGCGGGCTTGACGAGGTGCGCGTCGAAGCCGGCGACGCGCGCGGTCGTGCGATCCTGCTCGCGGCCGTAGCCGGTCAGCGCGACGAGGAAGGTGCCAGCGATCGCGGGGTCACGCCGCACGCGCCGCGCGACCTCGAGCCCGTCGATGCCGGGGAGGCCGAGGTCGACGAGCGCCGCCGCGGGCCTGACTCGCTGCATGAGCTCGACGCCGTCGTGCCCCTCCCCCGCGCCGTGCACGGTGAGGCCCATGCCGTTCAACACCTCGCAGAGGAGATCGCGCGCGTCCTCGTTGTCCTCGACGACGACGACGGTGGCGCCGGGGCGCACGCGCGGCTTCGAGGTGGGCTCGAACGTCTTCACCGCGGGCGGGGGCGCGCCGCCGGGCAGATGAATGACGAACTCGCTGCCTTCGCCGACGCCCGCGCTCGTCGCGACGACGGTGCCGCCGTGCATCTCGACGAGGGCGCGCACCATCGTGAGGCCGACGCCGATGCCGCCCTGCGATCGATCGAGCGTGCGGTTCGACTGGACGAAGAGCTCGAAGATCGTCTCGGTGAGCTCCTTCGCGATGCCGACGCCGTCGTCGATCACGCGGAGCTCGACGGCGCCGTCGGGGGCGCGCGCGACGACGCGGACGTGGCCGCCGCGCTCGGT
>DASYCF010000330.1:0-2731 GCA_036500365.1 Byssovorax sp. | reverse complement strand
TCGGACCTGCTCTATGACGACGCGCGCAACGGCCTCGATTTCATGGTCGCCGAGCGAGGCGAGGAGCAGGCCGCGCGCGCGCACGCGATCGAGCAGTCGAGCCACCAGCTGAACCGGCTCGCCTCGATCTTCCTGCCGGTGAGCGCGATCTGCGCCGTCTTCGCGATGAAGTTCCCGAGCGGCCTCGAGTCGATCCAGTCTCCCGCGCTCTTCTGGGGCCTCGTCGTCGCCGCGTTCGCCCTCGGCTTCGGGACGCGGGCGATGGTGAAGGGCGCCGAGAAGAAGGGGTGAGCCCGATCCGTCGCGCGCGTCGCGTCGGGCTCGCCTCGAGCTCTGCGCGGCCACCTACGCCGAGCCCCGCGAGGAGGTCGACGCGTGGCGGCGCGGGTCCACCTGGCTCGGGTGGCGCCGCGCCGACCTCCTCCCGACCTTGATCGCGACGCTCGAGCCCGACGCGCGCGTCGTCGACCGCGTCCAGCGAGCCGCGAGGCGGATAGGCGCCCAGCCGTTGCCAAGATCCACGGACGTTGACCGTCTACATCGCGTCCCAAACTGGCCTCGTCTGGTCTGATTGGGTCTGATCGTCGACGCCGGGTGGCGCGCGCAGCGTCGTCGGTCGCGACGCGCGATAATATGAAGCCATGCTTCCGCTCCGCGCGGCGTCGCGCGCGCCCGTCGCCCTCGCGCTTTCGCTCGCAGCCCTCGGGTGCGGCGCGCGCACGACGCTCGACGACGGCGGCGGCCCCTCGTCGGCCGCGTGCACGCCGCCGCCGCCCAAGGTCGACGTCAACGGCGTGTGGGCGATCGCGCTCGGCCAGGCGACGGCCGACGACGCGACCTTCGGCGTCGACGTCGCGACCGACGATGCCGGCGGCGTGGTCGTCGCCGCGGCGCTCGCGGACGTCGACCTCGGCTGCCCGCTCACGCCGCGCTCGGGGCCGGGCGACCTCGTCATCGTGAAGCTCGACGAGCGCGACGGCAGCGTCGCGTGGACCCACGCCATCGGCGGGCCCGGGTTCGAGGCAGACCAGGTGCACGTCGGGCTCGACGCGCGCGGCCGCGTGTACGCGCTCGCGACGAACCACCAGGGCACGCCGCTGACGCTCGAGGACGGCACCGTCGTCGCCGCGCCGTTCGTCGTCGCCCTCGACCAGGACGGCGCGCTGCGCTTCGCGCGCGAGGTCCCCGAGGGCCCGGCGATCACATACGTCGGCGGCGCGCCGTTCGTGTTCAGCGTCGCGGCCGACGGCACGTTCGCGCTCGCGGGCGGCGTCGTCGGCGACGCGCTCGTGAACGGCGTCTCGCTGCCGGGCGGCCCAGGGCCCGAGTCGGCGGCCTTCGTCGCGGTGTTCGGCGACGACGGCGCGCCGGTGACCGCGTTCGAGATCGAGGAGCGCGACGTGCCCCCGCTCGCGCGCATCGACGCGCTCCATTTCTTGCCCGGCGGCGACCTCCTGGTCGGCGGCGAGCGCTTCGGCGTCGACGGCCAGCCGTCGTCGCTCTACCGAACATCCGCCGCGGGGCGGCTGCGCTGGTCGACGGGCGTGAACGCGTCGGTGCTCGCCGTGCGCACGGACGACGTGCTGCTCAAGGAGAACGGACCGGACCCGTTCGCCCGCGTTGACCTCGGCTCCGGCGTACCGTCCGTATTCGCCGCCTCGATCATCCACCCCGAGCAGCCGCCGTCGTTCCGCGCTGCGGCCGCGCAGGGCGACGGGCCCGCGTTCTTCGCCGGGCAGTGGCCGCCGCGCGACAAGCCGAGCGAGGACGTGCTCGCCGCGGTCGGCGCCCCCACGCAGCTCACCGACACGTTCGGGTGCACCGCCTGGAACACCTTCACAGGCGTCGCCGTCGCCGCGTCGGGCGCGCCCGTCGTCGTCGGCTACCTCGAGGGTGACGCCCAGCTCGGCGTCGGCGTGACGCTCGACCCGACGTGCACCGGCCTGCGCTGCGCGACGATCTTCGTCTCGCGCATCCCGTTCTGACGCCTAGGCCGACCGGCGACGGCGGCGCGCCGCGAAGCCGAGCGCCGCGGCCACGACGAGGAAGCCGACCGGCGTCGAGCCGGGGACCCCCTCGACGAGCGCGCAGTCGTAGAGGCTCCCCGTGTCGTCGCCGCCCGACGCGCCGCCGCCGCTCCCACCCTGACCGCTCGACGTGCCCGTCGTCGTCATGCCGGAGCTCGTCGAGGTCGAGGTCGAGGTCGAGGTCGACGTCGACGCGCCAGCGCCCGTGGTCGAGCTCGTCGTCGTCGAGGTCGTCGTCGTCGTCGTGGTCGTGGTCGTCGTGCCGGTCGTCGAGCCGCCGCCCGTGCCGGGCTGCTCGCACGCGTCGCCCACGCCGTCGTGGTCCGAGTCACGTTGATCCGGGTTCGGCACCGTCGGGCAGTTGTCCATCGAGTTCGCGATGCCGTCGCCGTCGATGTCGTCGTCGCACGCGTCGCCGACGCCGTCGTCGTCCGTGTCCTTCTGATCGGCGTTCGCGACCGTCGGGCAGTTGTCGATCGCGTTCGGGATCCCGTCGCCGTCGATGTCGGGATCGCAGGCGTCGCCGACGCCGTCGATGTCCGTGTCCTGCTGGCTCGGGTTCGCGACGAGCGGACAGTTGTCGAGGATGTCGCTGCCCGAGCACGTCACCGCGCCGCTGTGGCACTGGGGGATGCCGTCGCCGTCGACGTCGGGGTCGCACGCGTCGCCGATGCCGTTCGTGTTGATGTCGCTCTGATCGGGGT
>DASYCF010000329.1:0-1686 GCA_036500365.1 Byssovorax sp. | reverse complement strand
TCGCCGGCGTCGGGTGAGGCGGCGCGGAGCTCGGCCTGGAGCGCGGCGACGAGCGCGTCGCCCTCGCCGCGCACGACGACCTCGGACGCGCCCTCGAGCGCGCGCCGCGCGATGATCACGGTGGTCGCGAGGGCGATCGCGCCGAGCGCGCCGATCGCGAGGCCGCCCCAAGCGACCCACGCCGGCCTCGCCATGCGCGCACGAGCCATCGGTCGACGAGCCTACTCGTGGTCGGGTCGAGAGGGCATGTCGTCGGGCCGACACGCGAGCTGCTTTCCTTCGGGCGCCTGGCACGTCCCGGCGTGCGCGGTGTCGTCCCGGAAGGTCACCGAGCACGCGTCGCCGTCGGCCTTTCCTTCGCAGGCGGCAAACGCCTCCGGCGGCGGCCCGTGATGCCGACCCTTCGGGCAGCCGTCGCCGTCGGCCATCGCCGCGCCGCCGAGCGCGACGAGCGCGCCGAACAAGAGCCCCGTGATCGCGAATCGAGCAAACATGTGAGCTTCTCCTCGCGCCGCTGAATGCGGCGTCGCGCTCACGCATCGCAACGACGAGGCCAACGCCGAATCTCGCGCCGGAGCGCCGCGATCGACGGGCTCGTCGGGTGCGCGGCTGCCGAAACCGCAGCGGGCTCGCTGCGAGTCCTGCATGCGCGCGCCGGTCAGCCGCGGGCTGCGCCCTGCACCCACTCCATCGCGCCCTCGACGCCCGACGCCTTCGAAAAGATCGGCCCGAAGTGCGCCGCGTCGTCGAGCGACGCGCCGGCCTCGCTGGCGGTGAGGAACGCGATGGGGAGCGTCGGCGAGGCGGCGCGGAGGGCGCGCGCGACGTCGACGCCCGAGCCGTCGCCGAGGTCGAGGTCGAGGAGCGCCGCGCCGAAGCGCGCCGCGTCGACCGCGCGCGCCTCACGGGACGAGCCGACGACGGTGACGTCGAACCCGAGCGCGCGCAGCCGCTGCTCCCCGGCCGCGCGCACCACGGCCGAGTCATCCACGAGGAGGACCGCCACCATGCCGCCGAAAGGGTAGGTGCGCGCCGCGTCGACGTAAAGCCGCCGTCGGCCCCGCTTGCCTCGGTCTCGCCGCGTCGGCTAAGGAGTCCGCATGCTCGACGCCGTCTTGAAGCCCTCCGACACCGCCGCGCGCCCGTCGCCTGACGCGGACGCGACCACGCCGCGGCACGACTGGACCGTCGCCGAGATCGCGGCGCTGCACGAGCTGCCGTTCTTCGAGCTGGTCGATCGCGCCCGCGCGGTGCACGTCGCGGCGCACGGCGGCGGCGCGGGGTCGGTGCAGCTCTGCACGCTGCTCAGCGTGAAGACCGGCGGCTGCCCCGAGGACTGCGCGTACTGCCCGCAGTCGTCGCACTACGAGACCGACGTCGGCCCCGAGAAGATGCTCGACACCGACGCCGTGCTCGCCGCCGCCCAGCGCGCGCGCGCCGTCGGCGCGACGCGCTTCTGCATGGGCGCGGCGTGGCGCGAGGTGAAGGACGGCCCGGCGTTCGACCGCGTGGTCGACATGGTGAAGGGCGTGAAGTCGCTCGGCCTCGAGGCGTGCTGCACGCTCGGCATGCTGACCGACGATCAGGCGCAGGCCCTCGCGGAGGCCGGTCTCACCGCCTACAACCACAACCTCGACACGTCGCCTGAGTTCTACGGCCGCATCGTCACGACGCGGACGTATCAGG
>DASYCF010000328.1:0-1736 GCA_036500365.1 Byssovorax sp. | reverse complement strand
CGAGCGCGCGTAGAGCGCGAGCGCCGGCTCCACGTCGCCGACGACCTCGAGCGCGGCGCCGGCGCGTCGAGCGAGCCGCGCGAGCGCCTTGTTGTCGACGGGCACGTCACCGAGCGCGCCACCGAGGAGCGCGGCCTTGCGCGCCGGCTGGTCCGCCGCGGCGGCGAGCCGCTCGACGCGATCGAGCCACGACGTCACGCGCTTCGGCTCGCCGCGCACCGCGACGGCGAGCGCCGCGCCGGCGAGCTCGAGCGCGCCGGCGGCGTCCGCGAGGTCGCGCTCCGTCAGCGTGACGGCCTCCTCGTAGGCGCCGAGGCGCGCCGACACCTTCTGCGCGAGGGCGCCCTTGATCTCGAGCACGCCCACGAGCGCCGCGGTGTCGCCCGCCGCGCGCGCGACGCCGTCGAGCGCCTCGGCCGCGCCGAGCCGCTGCGCGTCGTAGGCGAGGAGGCGATCGAGCAGCTCGCGCGCGCCCGGCGTCGCCGGGGCGACCATGGCCGCGTCGGCGAGGAGCGAGAGGGCGCGCGCGGGATCGCCGCTCTCGTCGAGCGCGACGCGCGCGAGCGCGACCTGAAGCGGCGGCCGCTCGCTCGGCGCCGCGAGCGCGACGTCGCTCGTCATCACGTCGACCCACTCGGACCAACGGCGCTCCTGCGTGAGCAGCGGCAACAGGCGCGCGTGCGCCTCGCGGGACGGCCCGTGCGCGGCGACGTGGGCGCGCCACACCTCGATCGCGTGCTCGCTCACCGCGCGCTCGTCGATCGTGTCGCCCTCGAGCGCGGCCTTCGCGGCGGCGCCGCCCGCGGGGAGCCGCGCGGCGCGGATCTCGGCGGCGCGGAGCGCGAGCCGCAGCGCGGCGGGGCCCGAGCTCTGCCTCGCGCGCGCCTCGATGAGATCGGCGAGATCTTCGAAGCGCGCCGCGCGCGCGTAGAGCCCTTCGAGCGCGGCGACGGCGACCGCGGCGAGCCGCCCGTGGACGAGCGCACGATAGATCTCGATGGCGCCCGGCACGTCGCCGAGCCGCTCCTCGCGCACGCGGGCGAGCCGCTCTGCCGCGGTGTCCTTCGCCGCCGGATCGCGCTCGGCGGCGACCAGCGCCTCGAGCGTGGCGGCGAGCGCGCGCGCGTCGCCGCTCGCCTCGTGCAGGCTCACGAGCCGATGCAGCGCCGAAGCGCGCGCGCCGTCGTCCACGTCGAGCGCGAGGATCTGCTGGAGCGCGGCGGCTGCGCGCGCCTCGTCCCCTGCCTCGAGCAACACCTCGGCCACGTCGAGGAGCGCCAGCGCGCGGACGGTGGGCGCAGCGGCCGCGGTCGACCGCTCGACGACGTCGACGAACGCGAGCCGGCGATCGAGCGCCGTCGTGATCGCGCGGTATCGCCTGCGCGCGTCGTCGTCGGCCGCGTCGCGCGCGACGATCGCTTCGAAGAGCCCCTCGGCGCCGACGAGATCGCCGAGGTCGTGCTTCGCGATCGCCAGCCGACGCTCGCTCTCGGCGCGGGCCGCGCGCGTCTGCTCTCCGTGCGCCTCCGCGTCGGCGAACTGGATCGCGAGCATGTCGGCCGCCTCGCGCGTGTTGCCCAGCCGCTCGAACGTGTCGGCGAGGATCCGCGCCGCCTCGCCGCGCGTCGCGGGGTGTCCGAGCAGGTCTACCGCGACGCTGCGCGCCTTCTCGTGCGCTGCGTCCCGCGCGAGCAGCGCCTCGATGTGCGGGAGCGCGCGCGCGGCGTCGGCGATTT
>DASYCF010000327.1:0-2862 GCA_036500365.1 Byssovorax sp. | reverse complement strand
TCCACTAGGACTTCAGGGGCACCGGCCCCGCGCCGCAGTAGTAGTGCACGTGGAACTTCTTGCCGCCGCCCGCCGTCGGCTCGTCGCCCTGCTGGATGACGGTGAAGTTGTTCGGCCCGCAGTGCGCCTCCATCAGCTCGTTCGCCTTGCGCAGCGCCTTGCCGGGGTCGCCGTCGAGCTCGATGACGCCACCCGTCGGGTCCTGGTGCAGCACGCGCGCGTTGCCGCACGCGCAGAGCAGCGTCGCGACGACCACGGCGAAGCGCTGCATGCCTGCACGGTACCGCAAGGCTTGACAGTGCGCGACCCCAGGGCCGACGCTGCGGCCATGCGCCTCGTCGTCGAGAGCCGGATCGAGGAGGTCTGTGTCTACGCGTCGGGCGCGCGCGTGAGGCGGATCGCCATGGTGCTCGGCCCGCTGCAGGCGAGGGGCGTCGTGCGGTTCGCCGGGCTTCCGCTCGCGCTGATCGACGACAGCGTGCGCGCCGAGATCGCCGGCCCGGCGGTCGCGACGCAGGTGCGCGTGTCGCTCGACGTGCCCGACGGCGAGCCGGCGGTCGAGCAGCCCGCCGAGCTGGTCGCGGCGCGCAAGAGGGCCGCGGTGGCGGCGAGCGAGGTCGCGCGGCTCGACGGCGCGCTCGCGGCGCTCGCGCAGGCGTCGGTGCTCGCCGACGATCCGAGCGACGATCCCCCGGCGTCGTTCGCGCGCGTGATCGCCGCGAGGCGCGCGCTCGTCGGGGTGAGGGCCGAGCGCGAGCTGGCGCTGCGCCGCGCGTGGATCGACGCCCGCCGCGCGCACGAGGAGGCGACCCGTGCGCTCCAGGTCCAGGCGGAGAGGTACGCGCGCGCGAGCTCGGCGCGGTCGGCGCGCGTCCACGAGCTGCGCAAGGTCGTCGACCTCGACGTCGCCGCCGCGGATCCGTCCGCGACGATCGAGGTGCGGCTCGAGTACCGCGTCCTCGCGGCGCGGTGGGCGCCGAGCTACGTCGCGCGGCTCGACGGCGGCGACGCCGTGCTCGAGGTCCGTGCGGTCGTCGCGCAGCGCAGCGGCGAGGACTGGCGCGGCGCGCGGATGCGGCTGTCGACCGCCGAGCCGGAGCAGTTCGCGCCGCTCCCCGAGCTGACGCCGCAGAAGATCGGCCGCCGCCAGGACGCGCCCGGCAAGACGGGCTTCCGCGCGCCGCCGAGCGGAGCGGACGCGCTGTTCCTCGACCACGACCGCGTGGCCGTGCGCGCGAACGCGGCGCCGGACTCGCCCCCGTCGCCGCCGCCGCGCGACGAGCCGGAGCCCGAGCCGGAGGAGCTGCAGCGCCAGGTATGGGACGAGCAGTCGTCGCGCGCGAAGGAGGCGTTCCACACGCCGCCGTACGGCGCGATGCCGATGCCGATGATGCAGTCGGCTCCCGCGCCCGGCGCGGCCCCCGCGAAGAAGCGCGAGTCGATGCGGCTCGCGACGCGCAGCGGCGGAGGGGGCGGAGCGGCGGCGAACACGATGTTCGGGCTCGAGGACGGCAGCGCGACGGCCGTCGGCGGCGGCGCGTACAAGCAGAAGCCGGAGCCCGCGCCACCGCCCGCCCCCGTGCCGCGCCTCGACTACGGCTCGCTCCGCATGGCGGGTGCCGGTGACGCCGGGCGCGGCACGCTCGTGCCCGCCGGCCGCTCGCCGCTGGACGCGCCGGTGATGTCCGCCGTGCGCGACGCGGTGCACGCGCTCGCGCACCTCGAGCTTCCGCGCGGGTGCGTCGGGTCGTGGGCGCACACCTACGACCACGCGTTCGACACCGACGGCGTCGTCGACGTCGACAGCGACGGTGCCTGGCACGCACTCGCGGTGACGGCGCGACCGGCGAAGGTGACGCTGCGCCACGTCGCGGTGCCGCGCGAGCAGCCAGACGTGTTCCGCGTCGCGACGATCGCGAACCCGCACGTCGCGCCGCTCCTGCCGGGGCCGATCGACATCTACGACCGCGGCACGTTCCTCGTGACGAGCGAGGTCGACTTCACGTCGCCCGGCGCGGCGCTCGACGTCGGGCTCGGCGTCGACGCGGCGGTCAAGGTCGCGCGCAACGCCGAGTTCCGCGAGGAGGCGACCGGCATGCTGCGCGGCGCGCTGCGCCTGTTGCACGCGATCACCGTCGACGTCGAGAACCTGTCGGGCCGCGCGGTCGACGTCGAGGTGCGCGAGCGCGTGCCGGTGTCGCGCGAGGGCGACGACTCCGTCGAGGTCGTGGTCGGGCGCGTCGAGCCGGCGTGGGATCGCTGGACGCCGGACCCGAGCGCACCGAAGGAGACGTGGCGGCGGGGCACGCACCGCTGGCGCGTGCAGCTGCCGGCCGGCGCGAAGAAGCAGCTGCGCGCGGCGTACGAGGTGAAGATCGCGAGCAAGCTCGAGCTCGTCGGCGGAAACCGGAGAGAGCCGTGATCGCGATCGCGAGCGTGACGGTGCTGGAGGATCGCGCGGCGGTGACACGGCGGGGCGTCGTGGCCGTGCCGGCCGGGCAACACCGCGTGGTGATCGAGGGCGTGTCGCCCGTGATCGCCGACAAGACGCTGGCGGCGTCGGCGGCGGGCGCGCGCGTGCTCGACGCGCGGGTCGAGCGGTTCGTGGCGCCGTGGCGCGAGGGCGACGGCGAGGTCGCGGAGATCCGGCGCGAGCGCACGGAGCTCGATGGGAAGCGCCTCGACGCGGAGGCGCGGGCGAGCGCGGCGCGGGCGGAGAGCGCGGCGCTCGAAGCGCTCGTCGAGGGCGCGCTGCGAGACCTCGCGGTGGCGGCGACGCGCGGCGAGACCGAGGCGATGGGCGCGGCGCACTTCACGGAGCTCGACGGCCAGGACCGCGCGGCGCGGGCGCGTGCGGCCGAG
>DASYCF010000326.1:0-6037 GCA_036500365.1 Byssovorax sp. | reverse complement strand
CATTCGAGACGAGAAGAGGACGTACCCGCTGACGTGGCTGGCGATCGGCGGGCTGTTCGCAGCCTCCACCGCGTGGGCCGTGTACGCCGAGCTGGTGACGCGCGTCCCGTGGCAGAAGGAGCAGCAGGGCTTCTTCGACATGGAGCTCAAGGAGTCGAAGGACGCCCTGTCGCGCTCTCAACAGCAGTGGGAGCAGGAGATCGCGCCCGCCCTCAAGGACAAGCTCGCGCGCCAGGAAGAGCTCGAGAAGAGCCAGGCGACCGGCGAGTACGCGCAGGCGAAGAAGCGCCTCGCCGAGCTGAACCAGAAGTTCTCCGACGCCGAGCTCGGCAAGACCTTCGGCCAGAGCGATCTCGACGAGGCCTATTACTACCGCGAGCAGGCAGAGTACGCGCGCGACCGCGCGTCGACCGTCGTGCGCCAGCGCTACCGCGACGCGTGGGCCGGCGACGCCCCGTCCAAGGCCGAGGCCGCCGTCGACCTCATCTACTCCGATCCGCCGCAGCCGCCCCAGACCGAGGCCGAGACCGACAAGATCTACCACCTCGACTCCGAGATCGCGCGCATGACCGGGCACATCGCGCAGATCGACCACGCGATCACGAGCGCCCCCGACGAGGCGAAGCGCGCGCTCGTGCGCTCGCGCGCCGCCGAGCAGGAGGTCATCGACCGCCTGCGGGTCGAGGTGAAGCACCAGCACCGCGTCGACGCGGCGCTCACTGCGATGGCCAACGTCGACGGCCCTGCGGATCCCCCGCTCGACGAGAGGGACCCGCAGAAGCGCGCCGAGGAGCGGAAGCGCGAGCGCGAGCGCGTGTGCCAGGGCAAGGAGGACACGCGCAACTGCATCATCTGGCTGAAGCTCGAGCCGGTCGACGCCGAGCTCAAGTCGATCGAGGTCGACATCGCGAAGCGGCGCCGCGTCCTCACCGACGCCGAGCTCCGCGAGAGCAAGGCCGTCTCGCGCGCGAAGCCGAAGTTCGACGTCGCGAACGTCATCCACTCGCTCGTCGGCCCGTACCAGATCCAGCAGACGGTGCTGCACTGGATCGATCAGGATCGCGACGTCGACACCGAGCAGGTCGATCGCTGCCAGACGTGCCACATGGGCGAGGACAACGCGAGCTACACGTCGGCGTCGATCTCGCCGCAGTTCCGGACCCACCCGTTCCGGTCCACGCTCATCGCGAGCCACCCGATCGAGAAGTTCGGCTGCACCTCGTGCCACCAGGGGCAGGGCCGCGCGACGGACATGCTGTCGCACTCCGGATGGCACCTCGAGGAGAAGCACGGCAAGGAGCGCTGGCACTTCGCGGGCGATCACTACTGGGACGATCCGCTCCTGCCCGTCGGCGCGCTGACGCGCACGATCGTCGACTCGAGCAACGACGAGGTCCAGGTCAAGATCGCGAGGGGCAAGTGGGAGACGATCAAGATCCCGCACCGCAGCCAGATCGACCACGACCGCACGGCCGACATGGATGAGCCGGTCGAGCCCGAGTACAAAGAGGAGGCTGAGCTCTTCGGCGCCATGCAAGAGAAGCTCGCGCCGCTCGTGGACGCCGACCTCCAGAAGCGCTGGCACGCGGTCGTGCGCAAGCTCGACAACCGCGTGCAGTTCGGCCTCGAGGCGAACGACGCGAGCCAGCACATCGCCGCGAAGGACGTGCCCACCTTCGGCCTGAAGTTCGCGAAGCCCGGGCTCGCGACGATGCTCGGCTTCCCCGCCGACGTCGAGATCATGGGCAAGGGCATCGTCACCGCGCCGGCTCCGCCGTCGGCGCCCGTGCGCTCGGACGGCATGGCCTTCATCGACGACACGGGCCGCTATCACCCGCCGCGCGGCGACGAGGGGCTCCAGGTCCCGGATGGCATGCGCAACCGCTTCATCGAGTCGCTGCCCGAGGTCGAGGCCGGCTGCACGAAGTGCCACGTGTCCGACGTCGATCTCCGCCCGCGCGCGTCCGGCGCGAAGTTCGTGTCCGCCAAGCTCGACTACGAGAAGGCCGAGGCCGCGCGCGAGCGCGACCCGGTCGCGTTCAAGAAGGCGCACGACGGCTCCGACGATCTGCCGGCCGTGCTGCCCGATCCCGCCACCGTCTTGAACCCCGCGCCCACGCTCGCCGAGGGCCGCGCGCTCTTTCGCAAGCTGAACTGCACCGGCTGCCACATCCTCGACGGCTTTGCCTGGGATCGGAACTCGGGTCCCTCGCTCGACAACGTGACCGCGAAGGTGTCGCCCGAGTACATCCTCACGTGGATCCGCAACCCGCGCGGCTGGCGTGAGAAGACGCGGATGCCGAACCTCTGGCCGAAGCCGCTCGACGTCGCGTCGAAGCGCCCGTTCGCGCCCGGCTCCCCCGACTACGCAAAGTGGGAGGCGCAGATGCGCGAGGAGACGGTCGCCGTCGCGTCGTTCCTCGTCGACCGCAGCGACAACCCCGCGTCACGGCCCGGCGCCTCGAAGGATGCGAAGCCGCTGAAGGCGCAGATCGCGGGCTACGCGTCGGTGCCCAACGCCACGGCCGAGCGCGGCAAGAAGATCTTCGAGTCGTACGGTTGCCAGGGCTGCCACGCGCGCAGCGATCACGACGAGGCGAACGAGAAGCTCCCCGAGGCGTGGAGGAACCGCGAGCGCGACGTCGCGCCGACGCTCGCGAACATGGGCGGCAAGACGACGGCGGACTGGGTCGCGTACTGGGTCGAGGAGCCGAACCGCTACTGGCACGGCACGAAGATGCCGAACCTGCGCCTCGACCGCGAGGAGGCCGCGAGCGTCGGCCTGTACGTCGCGTCGCTGAAGTCGCCGCCGCTGAACGCCGCCTCGGTCGACAAGGCCGACGTCGCGATCGTGTCCGACCCCGCGAGGCGGGCCGAGCGCGTGCCGTGCGCGAGCGCGAACGGACAGAAGCTCTCGCGCGTCGAGTGCGGCGAGAAGCTCATCGGCTACTACGGCTGCTTCGGCTGCCACCAGATCTCGGGCTTCGAGAAGAACGCGCCCGTCGCGCCCGAGCTCGGCGGCTTCGCGAAGAAGGACGTGACGACGCTCGACTTCGGCTACGCGCTCGCCGACCACCACCTCCAGACGACGGAGACGTTCGCGACGCTGAAGCTCGACTCGCCGCGCATCTATCGGCGCGATCGCATCGAGCTCAAGATGGCCGACTTCGATCTGTCGCCGCGCGAGATCCGCGCGCTCGTCACGTTCTTGAAGAGCCTCGTGAGCTCGAAGCCGAAGGAGGCGTACCAGCCGGACAAGCACCCGGACTACGCCGCCGCGCTCGAGGGTCGCCAGATCATCGACGACTACAACTGCCGCGGCTGCCACGTCATCGAGGGACGCGGCGCCGACATCGACGGGTTCCGCGCGAACCAGCTCGGCGCCGACCCGCAGGCGCGCGCGCCGTTCCTCAACGGCGAGGGCATGCGCGTGCAGCCCGAGTGGCTGTTCACGTTCCTCCGCGAGCCGGGCAAGCACGGCATCCGCCCGTGGCTCCACCCCGAGTGGATCCACGGCGAAGGGAAGGTCCCGGCCGACAACCTCGCGCTCCGCATGCCGACCTTCAACCTGACGCCGGATCAGGTGACGGCGATCGTGCGCTACTTCGCCTCGTGGGACGGCGAGGAGTACCCGTATCAGGCGGCGAGCGTCCCCGAGCAGTCGCAAGACGAGAAGCTCTACGCGCTCACCCACATGAACTCGGGCGAGGCCGCGAACTGCCTGTCTTGTCACTACCAGAGCGAGTCCGACTCGCCGACGGTGGCAGACCTGTTCGATCCTGCGCACGGCCGCACGGACATCGGCAAGCTGGCGCCGAACTTCAACCACGTGCGTCATCGCCTGCGGCCCGAGTGGGTCAAGGCCTGGCTGCTCAAGCCGTCGAATTTCCTCCCGTACACGAAGATGACGGCGTTCTGGGCCACGAAGGATCGCGACAAGAAGGAGGAGCTCTGGCCCGCCGAGGGGGATCCGTTCCTCTCCGGCCCGCTCGCGTGGAACAAGGCTCCCGCGCCCAAGAACGTCGACGTCGAGCGGCAGGTCGAGCTCGTGCGCGACTTCCTCTACGCGCTGCCCGGCAACGTGAAGTTCCCCGTGCAGGGCCAAGAGGCCACGTCGCCGCTCGTCACCGGCAAGGCCGCCGAGACCGCCGCCGCCGAGCCCGCCCCCGCAGACGACGCGGAGCCCGAGAAGGACGACAAGAAGGGCAAGGACAAGGGCAAGGGCAAGGACGCGAAGAAGAAGAAGCGCAAGACCGGCCGCGCCGACCTCCCCGTCCACATGTAGCCCTCGCTCGCGCGTGGCCGGGTCGCGCCTTGCGCGCGTGATTCGGCTGCGCTACGAGGCCGAAACGACGCGACTCGGGCGCATAACTCAGCGGTAGAGTGTGTCCTTCACACGGACAAAGTCGGGGGTTCGAATCCCTCTGCGCCCACCCCGAAGAGCAGTCGAACCATCGTTCGCGGCGCGAAGAGCGCGACGGCGGCGAAGATCACGAAGCACGCGACGGCCACGCGCCGACGTTCGCGCTGGCACGTGCCCATCGTCGGCAGATCCTCCCATGGCTTCTCCGAAGCAGCAGCTCCTTGCGCGCGCGCGTTCGCACCTGTCCGCGCACGCCGCGCGGCGCGCCGCCATCGATGCAGGGGGGGCGCGCGCGGCGGTGCTCGTCGCGCTGTTCGAGGTCGAAGGCGAGGCGCGCGTCTGGCTCATCCGCCGCACCGAGGCGCTGCGCAGGCACGCGGGGCAGGTCGCGCTCCCGGGCGGCAAGGTGGACCCGACCGACGTCGACGCCGTCGAGGCCGCGCTCCGCGAAGCGCGCGAGGAGATCGGCCTCGAGCCTGCGTACGCGGAGGTCCTCGGCCTCGCGGACGACCTCGTGACGTCGACGGGCTTCATCATCACGCCGGTCGTCGCGTGGCTCGCGGATCCCTTCACGCCGACGCCGAACGCGCACGAGGTCGCGCGCGTCTTCTCGGCGCCGTGGTCCGTCTTCGAGGGCGAGGGCGTGCTCGGCGTCGTGCCGATCGCCGCGCTGCGCGACGTCGCGCGCGCTTATCGCGTCGACGGCGAGGTCGTGTGGGGCGCGACCGCGCGCATCCTCCACACGCTCGCGCGCGGCTTCCGCGGCGTCGAATGAGCGCTCGTGTGCGCGCCCGCGGCCGCACAAAACACGAGCGCCCCGGCCCGAAGGCCGAGGCGCTCAGCGTCGTGTGAACGAGGCGATCAGCCGTACGGATCGTCGCTCGCCGGCTTCTTCGGCGGCGGCTTGGGCTTCTCGGCCGGGGGCTTCTCGCCCGCCGGCTTCTCGAGATGCACGGGCGGCGGCGGCGGCTTCGGCTTCTCCGCGGGCGGCGGGGGCTTCGGCTTCTCGACGGGCGGGGGCGGCGCCGCCTTCGCAGTGGCGGACGGCTTCGCCGACGGCGCCGCGCTCTCGGCGGGCTTGGCGCTCTCGGCGGGCGCCGCCGTCTCGGCGGGTGCGGCCGTCTCCGCGGGCTTCGCGGTCTCGGCCGCGGTCTCGGCAGGCTTCGCCGTCTCGGCCGGCGGCGTCGTCGACGCAGCAGGCGGGGTCGTCGCCGTCGCGGTCGGCGTCGGCGGCAGGTTCGGCGCGGACTCGCTCTGGCGGAACCCGAAGAACCACACGCCAGCGCCGAGCGCGGCGGCGACGAGCAGCACCATCAGGAACTTACCGCCCGAGCCCGACTCTTCGGGAGGAGGCGGGGGCGCTGCCTTCGGCGCGGCCTTCGCGGCGACGGGCTTCGGCTTCGGCTTGTCGTCCGCGGCCTTCGGCTTTGCCTTCTCGGCGGGCGGCGGGTCGGACTTCTTCTTCGCCTCGACCTTCGGCTTCTCGTCGGCGGCGACTACAGCGACCGCCGCGACGGCGCCGTCGTCGTCCTTCTTGGCCTCGTCCTTCGCCTCGTCCTTCGCCGCGGCGGGCGGCTCGGACTTCGACTTGTCGGCGGCGGCCTCGTCCTTCTTCGCGGCGGGGGCGGCCTCGTCCTTCTTCGCCTCGGCGGGCTTCTTCTCGGGCTCCTTGCC
>DASYCF010000325.1:0-1750 GCA_036500365.1 Byssovorax sp. | reverse complement strand
CGGCGGGCCGTTCATCGGCCCGAGCTCAATGCCTGCCGCGGGCCTTCCTCGCGCTCGCGTCCGGCGCGGCGCTCGGGGCGGGCGCGGCGCTCGGGGCCGGCGCGCTCGTCTGCGCGGGAGCCGCCGCCGCGACGCACTCGTTCGACGCGGCGTTCCACGGCGCGCCGGGCGGACACGCGGCCTTGCACACCGAGCCTTCGCATACGACGCCGCCGCCCTTGGGGGCGACGCAGAACTTGCCGCAGCCGCCGCAGTTCTTCGGGTCGCTCGAGACGTCGGCCTCGCAGCCGTCGGCGGGGTTGCCGTTGCAGTCGGCGTGACCGGCCTTGCACTCGAGCGCGCACGCGCCGGCCTTGCACGCGGCCTCGCCGTTGGGTCCGGCGGGGCACACCTTGCCGCAGGCGCCGCAGCTCGCGGGCGTGGTCTTGAGGTTCGTCTCGCAGCCGTTCGTGGGCGACCGATCGCAGTCGCCGAAGCCGTCGGCGCACGTGAGCGCGCATTTGGCGTCCGTGCACGCGGCGGTCGCGTTCGCGCCCGTGGGGCAGACGTTGCGGCAGCGGCCGCAGCTCGTCACGAGCGTGAGGCTCGTCTCGCAGCCGTCGGCCGCGCTGCCGTTGCAGTCGGCGAAGCCGGCGGCGCACGCGGCGACGAGGCACTCCTGCTGCTTGCCGGGCTTGGGGCACGCGGCGCTCGCGTGGGCGAGCTCGCACGGCTTGCACGTGCCCTGGCGGCAGCCGGTCGCGGGCTCGCCGAGCGAGACGCAGCGGCCGCCGCAGTATTTCTGACCGACGTTCTCCTCGCACGTGCGGCCGTCGGCGTGCGGGCCGCTCGTGACCGCGGGCAGCGGCTTCGGCGCGGGCGTCGTGCTGGCCGGCGCGGGATCGGCGGCGACGTTCGTCGTCGGCGGCGCGGTCGCGGCGCCTCCCGCGTCGTCGCGCGAACCGTGCGAGCGTCCGCGCGCGATGAAGAACGCGCCGGTCGCGAGGCCGCCGAGCGCGACGAGCGCGAGCGCGACGAGCGCCGCCGTGCGCTTCGCCCCGCCGCCTTCGCGCAGCGTCGTCGGCGGCCTGTCGGCGGCGGGGAGCGCGGCGAGGTCGTCGCGCGTCTCTGGCGCGAGGCCCGGCTGCGACGCGAGCACCTGCTGACGCAGCGCCTCGGCGCTCGGCGGCGCGCCCATCTGCGTGAACCCCGCGCCGCTCGACACGGACGCGCGGCCCGGCGTCGGCGAGGGCGCGGCGCTCACGCGGGAGATCGGCGGCGACGGCGTGGCGGCGCCGACGCGCGAAGGCTCCGCGTACGGGACGCGCGAGACGGTCGCCGCGACCGCCGTCTGGCCCGAGCGCGCGGGCTCCGTCGGCTCGTGCGCGGGAGCGTCGATGCGCGTGACGTCGGGTGGGGCGGGCGTCGCCGTGTGGGGGAGCGCCGCGAGCGCCGCGAGGATCTCGCGCCGCATCTCGGCGGCGTCGGCGAAGCGGCCCTCGCGCTGCGGGGCGAGCGCGCGCTCGATCAGCGCGGCGACGCGCGCGTCGAGCTCGGGGACGCGCTCGAGGATCCGCGGCGTCTTCATGAGCCAGCCCGCCTCGGCCTCGTCGACGGTGACGCCCGCGATGAGCGCGAAGAGCAGCGCGCCGACGGCCCAGAGATCGGTGCGCCCGTCGACGTCGGTCCAGTTCCCGAGCGCTTGCTCGGGCGCCATGAACCCCGCCGTGCCCATCGGCGCGCCCATGCGCGTCTTGCCCGGCGTCGGCGG
>DASYCF010000324.1:0-2959 GCA_036500365.1 Byssovorax sp. | reverse complement strand
CCAGCGAGACGGCCGCGCCGACCCGAACCGGATCGGTCTGGCAGAAGGTCTCGATGTCGCCGGAGTTCTCGATCGTGGTCACGCCGCGGCTCGCGTCGCCTGGTGGGGGTTCGGGGCCTCTCCTCGGCCCTTTCCCTCATTGTAAACGCGACCGCGACGGTATCGCGAATTTGGGGCGTTTCCGCCTAAGCCGGGCGACCACCTGAGACGCGGTTGACGCGCCGCGCGAGCCTCGTCCATGCGCCCGACGACCGTGTTGTGCGGCGCGTCCTTGACCAGCGTCGGGTCGGTGCGGGCCTCCTCGGCGATGGCGATCATCGCGGCGGCGAACTCGTCGAGGGTCTCCTTGGTCTCGGTCTCGGTCGGCTCGATCATCAGCGCGCCGGGCACGACCAGCGGGAAATAGACCGTCGGCGCGTGGAAGCCGTAGTCGAGGAGGCGCTTGGCGACGTCGAGCGTCTTCACGCCCGTCTCCCGCTCGAGCCGCGCGTCGCTGAGGACGACCTCGTGCATGCAGGGCTGCTTCACCGGCGCGACGTAGTGGTCCTTGAGCTTCGCCCACAGGTAGCGCGCGTTGAGCACGGCGAGCGCGCTCGCCTGCGTGAGGCCGGGGCCGCCCATCTCGCGGATGTAGGTGTAGGCGCGGATGAACATGCCGAAGTTGCCCTGGAACGCGCGGAGCCGGCCGATGCTCTGCGGCCGGTCGTGGTCGAGCGCGAAGAGGCCGTCGCGCTTGACGATGACGGGCGAGGGCGCGAACGGCTCGAGGTGCTGCTTGAAGCACACGGGCCCGGAGCCGGGGCCGCCGCCGCCGTGCGGCGTCGTGAACGTCTTGTGCAGGTTGATGTGGATGACGTCGACGCCGACGTCGCCCGGGCGCGCGGCGCCCATGATCGCGTTCGTGTTCGCGCCGTCGCCGTAGACGAGGCCGCCCTTGTCGTGGACGAGCTTCACGATGTCGGGGAGGAACGTCTCGTACACGCCGAGCGTGTTCGGGTTCGTCATCATCAGGCCGCACACGTCGTCGCCGCCCTCGCGCTCGATGGCGCGCAGCAGGTCTTCGGGGTGCGTGATGCCGTCGTCGGTGCGGTCGATCTTCACGGCGGTGAGGCCGTTCAGCGCAGAGCTCGCGGGGTTCGTGCCGTGCGCGCTCTCGGGGATGAAGACCTTCTTCGGCGCGCGCCCCTTCGAGGCGTGGAACGCGCGCATCATCATGAGCCCCGCGAGCTCGCCCTGCGCGCCGGCGGACGGCTGGAGCGAGCACGCGTCCATCCCGCTCACCTCGCAGAGCATGCGCTCGAGCTCGAACATGATCTCGAGCGAACCCTGGGCGAGCGCGTCGGGCGTCATCGGGTGCAGGCGCAGGAAGTCGGGCATGCGCGCCGCCCACTCGTTGATCTTCGGGTTGTACTTCATCGTGCACGACCCGAGCGGGTACAGCTGCGAGTCGATGCAGAAGTTCCACTGCGAGAGCCGCACGAAATGGCGCATCGCCTCGGGCTCGCTCACCTCGGGCAGGCCCGCCTCGCGCTCGCGCGCCAGCGCACCGAACAGGGCCTTCGCGTCGACCGCAGGCACGTCGAGCGCAGGCAACGAAGCACCGCTGCGCCCCGGCGCCCCCCGCTCGAAGATCGGCGGCTCCCGAAACTGAATCCCCCGCGGCTGCGTCGTGGCCATTGGACTCTCTCTCTCGTGCTCAGCAGCCGACCGGAGTGGAGCTCGCGAGGCCGCCGGTGAGGCGGAGTGATTCGGCGTCAGACGGGTGCAGCTGCGAGCAACGGAGCGCAGGCGTACTCCCGTACGCCGAGCACCGCAGCGGTGCAGATGCGCCCGTATGGCGCCGAAGCGCCCGCCTCACCTCAGGGAGCCTTCGGAGGTTCGGGCGCGCCCGACTGCTTGTTCTGGTCCCAGTCGCCGCCGCCGCCGAGGTCGGCCGCGCCGGTGCCGCCGATCGACTTGAGGTCGGGCGTCATGTTGCGCTGCTTGATGCCGTCCCACGGATCGCCCGTCTCGTCGCTGCCGTGGCCGATCTCGCCGGCGATCGTGTCGTCGACGTTGTCGCCGGGCGGGCGCTTGTACTTGAGGTAGCCCTTGCCCGTCTTCTCGGAGCCGGGGCCGATCGTGCCGATCGTGTGCTCGGTCCAGTCGAACTTGAGGAGGTCGCCCGCGACCGTGCCGTGCATCTCGCCCCAGCGATCCTTGCCCGGGCGGAGCCACCGGGCCTGGAAGTTCGAGCCGTCGGTCACGACGTGCAGGTAGCCGTAGAGCTCGCTGTAGTAGACGCCGTTCCACGAGGCGCCCGCGGGCATGTCGCCCGGCGCGACGTTGGCGGTCTTGCCGCTGCCCTCGCCGCCGGCGCAGCCCGTCGACGCGAGCGGCGCGCCGAGCAACAAGGAGAACGACAGCGCGGCGAGGAGCCTCCCGAGACGCTTCATGACGCGCGACTCTAATACCCCGTGCGCGAAGTTCCAACTGCCCGCGCGCGCGCCGGCGTTTTGAGCCTCGGCGGGGCGCCCGCGCCCAGGAGCCGACCGAGGAGCGCGCGCACGTCGACCTCGAGCTCGAGCGCGAGGACGGCGGCTCCGCCGATCGCCTCCGGGAGCTTCACGGCGTCGCGCGAGGTGGTGAGCCACACGTCCACGCCCCGCCGAGCGAGCGCCTCGAGCTCGCGCGGCTCGAAGCGCGCGTGATCGGCGAAGCGCGCGACCGCCTCGGGGCAGACGCCGGCGCGCGCGATCGCCGCGAGGACGCGCTCCGGGTGCGCGACGCCGACGACGACGCCGACGCGCCTCGCCGCGAGCGACGCGAGCGCCACGACGTCACCGCACGCGTGTCGCGCGGCGTCGATCCGCAGCGGGACCACGAGCGCGCCCGGGATCGAAGGCTCGATCGACGCGTCCGACGTCAAGACGACGACGTGATCGGCGCACGCGAGGAGCGCGGCGACCGGCGCGCGAAG
>DASYCF010000323.1:0-2202 GCA_036500365.1 Byssovorax sp. | reverse complement strand
GGCGGCGGGGGCGGCTTGGCCGGTGACGGCCGGGAGCTGCCACAGGCGGCGAGGACCGCGAGTAGGAGGGCCCGCTTCACGCGTCAGACACTAGCAGGGTGCGACCTGCGACGCGGCTCGTGATGCGCACGGGTCACAGCGTGTTGTCAGCCCATCGTTTCGCCGCCGCGCGCGCAGGCGTAGCTGTCGATGGGTGAAGAAGCTCGCCGCCGTCCTGTTCGCGTTCGCGTGCGGTTGTCAGCCGGGCGGGGAGTCGACGCTCGTGCTCGCGTCCGCGCCCAGCTATCCCACCCCGGCGCTGCCGCTCGGCTATCTCGCCCCGCCGCGCGCCCGCGATGCGGCCGTCGCCTTCGACGCCGCGTTCGCCAAGCGCTACGAGACCGCCGCCGCGCCGCCCGTCCGCCTCGCGGCGAGCGACGGCAGCGAGCTCGGCCTCAAGTCGCTGTCCGCGACCGTCACCGTCGAGGGCCCGCTCGCGCACACCGAGCTCCACTTCACGTTCACGAACCCCGACGCGCGCCAGAAGGAGGGCCGCTTCTCGATCACGCTGCCGGCCGGCGCCGCCGTCGGCCGCTTCGCGATGAAGAACGCCGATGGCTGGCGCGAGGCGCGCGTCGTCAGCCGCGAGCAGGGCCGCAAGGTCTACGAGGCGTACCTCAAGCGCAAGATCGACCCCGCGCTGCTCGAGCAGGACGACGGCAACACGTTCTCCGCGCGCGTGTTCCCGATCACCGCGTCCGCCGACAAGGAGCTGATCGTCGCGTACGACGAGCCCGTCGACGGCGACTACACGCTCGGCCTCGCCGGCCTGCCGCCGGTCGACGACCTCCAGGTCGACCTCGTCATCGACGGCAAGCACGAGACGTTCCGCACGCACGGCGAGTCCCCCACCGACCTCGTCGTGCCGGTCGGCACGGGCACCCGCGCGCTCGTGTCCGGCAAGGAGTTCGTCGCGCGCGTCCAGCTCCCCAGCACGGGCGCGCCCGAGTCGCTCGCGAGCGTGCTGTTCCTCGTCGACACCAGCGCGTCGCGCGCGCCGCTGTTCGCGCAGCAGGCTGCGCTCGTCCACAAGCTCGCCGGCTCGCTGCCGTCGGACGCGCGCATCGCGATCGCGGTGTTCGATCAGGGCGTCACCGAGGTGTTCCGCGGCGCCGCGCACGAGGCGGAGGTGAACGGCATCCTGGCGCACGGCGCGCTCGGAGCCTCCGACCTCGGCGCGGCGCTCGCATATGCGTCGCAGGCCGGCTTCGCGCGCGTCGTCGTGATCGGCGACGGCGCACCCACGATCGGCGAGCGCGAGCCTGCAAAGCTCGCGGCCGCCGTCGGCCACGGCATCGAGCGGATCGACGCGGTCAAGCTCGGCGCCACCGTCGACCGCGACGTGCTCGGCGCGGTCGTCGGCGCCGGCGCGCGCCCGGGCGCGATCCTCGATGCCCGCGACCCCGCGCGCCTGGTCCGCCAGCTCGCGACCGCGCTCATGCCGGAGCGCGAGATCCACGTCGAGGGCGCGCGCGAGGTGTGGCCCGCGACGACGCGCGGCGTGGCCCCCGGCGATCCCGTGTGGATCGCGGGCCGCGGCACGCTCGGCACGGTCCGCATCGGCACCCAGACGCTCCCCGTGACGGCCGACAAGGCCTCCGAGATGCGGGTCCCTCGTGCCGTGGCCCGCGCGGAGCTCGCCGCGCTCGCCGACAAGCGCGCGCTGCCCACGGCCGACACCGCCGCGATCGACAACCGGATCCGCGAGGTCGCGCTCGCGAACCAGCTCGTGTCGTCGCAGACCTCGCTCATCGTGCTCGAGTCCGACGAGGACGAGCGCCGCATGCTCGGCCCGCAGCCGCCGCCACCCGCCGAATCCCAGCCCGGGCCGACCGCGAAAGTCGACCCGGAGGACGTCCAGGTGATCACCGGGGGCTACGACGGCAAGTCCGGCGGCGAGGTCATCTCGATCCAGGGCACCATGCCCACGATCGACGTCAGCGAGACCACGCAGGGCATCACGATCGACAAGAACTACCTGAAGAACATCCCCGTCGCCGGCCGCTCGTTCGAGGCCGCGATCGGCGCGTCGGCGGGCGCGCAGGGCGACCACATGGGCGTGTCGTTCTCGGGCGCGTCGTCGCTCCAGAACCACTACTACGTCGACGGCATCAACACGCACGGCCGCGGCGGCTACACGCCTCCTCCGCCGCTGGCGCGCGC
>DASYCF010000322.1:0-8377 GCA_036500365.1 Byssovorax sp. | reverse complement strand
ATCCGCTTGAGCCGCTCGATCGGCGCGTAGATGAACACGCGCTCGACCTTCGCGCCGCTCGCGACGAGCTCGGCGAGCGTCTTCTTGAGGTCCGCGTGCGGGACCACGCGGTCCTGCGCGCCGCGGACGAGCACGCGCGCGAACGGATCGGGCGCCCACGCGACCCAGTGGAGCGTCGCCGTCGTCGGCAGCACGCCGGTCGGCGCGACGTCTTCGCCGAGGAGCGCGTTGAGGAACGTGCTCTTGCGCGCGTTGAACTCGCCAACGACGGCGACGCGCAGCGGGCGCTCGCGCTCGACGGCCAGCGCCTCGATCGCGCCGGTGAGATCGAGCCGATCGGCGGCGCGCGCGACCTTGCGGAGCTCGGCGAGGAGCTTCGGCCACGGGGCCACGCCGTCCTTCGGGGCCCAGCGCGCGTAGATCGATCGACGGAGCTCGGCGGCCCAGTCGCCCGGCGCGTGATCGAGCACGTCGAGCGCCTCGGTGTCGTGGCCCTCCTCGGCGAGGTCGCTCGCGCGGGCGAGCGCGGCGAGCGCCTCGGGCAGCGCGCGCGTGCCGCGGGCCGCGAGCGCGCGCAGGGCGTCGACGTCGCGGGCCTCGCTCGCGAGCGCGAGCAGCGCGCCGGCCGCGCGATCGTCGCCGAGCTGCACGCCTCGAGCGAGCGCGCGGCGCGCGTCGTCGCGGCGCCCCTCGGCAAACGCGAACGCGGCCGACCACGCCGGCGTCTCCATCCGCCCGGCCTCCTTCACGACGCGGCGCACGCAGTCGACCACGACGACGTCGTGCGTGCTCGCGAGCACGGCCGCGAGCTGCTCCTCGCCGCCCGGCGTGTCGAGCGTGAAGGCGCGGAGGGCGTAGAACACGGCGGCGAGCCCGTCGGCGCGAGCCACCGCCAGGCGCGATCGCACGAGCGCGACGCGGCCGTCGGTCGGCGCCTCGTCGCCGAGCGCCTTCTCGAAGTCGAACGCGCCCTCCGTGTCGCCGCGGGCGAGCGCGCACTCGGCGCGACGCAGCGCGACGTCGCGGTCGACGGCGCCCGTGATCGACGGCGCGATGCGATCGAGCCACCGCGCGGCGCGCGCGGGATCGTTCGCGGCGAGATCGAGGTCGGTGAGATCGAGCAGCGCGAGCCGGGCCGAGGCGCGCTCGTCCGGCGCCGTCGCCGCGCGCTCGAGCGCCTCGCGCGCGCCGGGCCACTCGGTGCGAAGGCCCGCGCGGCCGAGGCGGAGCCACACGTCGGCCCGCCACGGCGCCGCCTTCGCGAGCTCGGTGAGCGCGGCCACCACCTCCGGATCGAGCCACGCCTCCTCGGCCGCGTCGGCCCAGAGCGCGAGCGCGAGCGGCGACTCGGGCACCTCGGCGACGATGGCGCGCGCGTGCTGGCGCGCCTCGAGCGGCTGCCCGCGCGCGAGCGCGTCCTCGGCCGCGCGCCGCTCGTTCTCGAGCCCGCGCGCGAGGATCTCGACTCGCCCGAAGAAGCGGCTGAGACCTTCGACGAGCCGCGGCACCGGCGCAGTTCACATCGAGCGCCTCGCCGAGGCAAGGGCGGCGCGGGTTATCCTGGTGAGCGATGCGCGGCCCGCTCACGATCCTCGCCCTCGCGGTCGCGGTCGGCTGTGACGCACCTTCCGGCGACGCGTCGCCGTCACCGGTCGCGTCGACGAGCGCGGCGCCGAACGCAGCGGGTGCCGCGAAGGCGGAGCCCGACGTGCGCGGCGCGCGAGACGCGGAGGCGCGCCGCGCGTTCGAGGCCGAGGCGCAGCGAGAGCGCGCAGAGGCGATCGCCACCGAGCGCGCGCTCCCGTCGGTCGACACGTCGGGTTGGGCCACGATGCGCAACGAGGCGTACGACATCTCGGCGCGCGTGCCGCCGGGTTGGACCGCCGCCGCGGGGCACAGCAAGGTCATCGACGTCGACTCGTGGACGCTCGCCGGGCCGAGCGGCCGCGACGGGCCGCGCGTCACGCTCTTGCTCGCGAGGCCGCCGCGCAAGGCGCACCACAACGCGAGCTTCCCGGGCGGCCTCGACGGCAGCGAGGTCGACGCGCGGCGCCCCGTCGCCGGCGTGGACCGGCCCGTCACGCTCCTCGGCGGCGGCGCCGAGGTCCGCGGTGATTTCGATACCGAGCGCGTCGCCGTCACGTTCAAGGCCCACGCCGACGCGCCGGCCGATCGCGCCGCCGTCCGCGCGATCCTCGAGCACCTCCGCGTCGGCCCGTAGCTAGCCTTCCCCGCTCGTCGCGGCGACTGCACGGACCAGCTCTGCGGAATCTCGCAAGTGTTTGACGGCTGCCGCGAACGACTTCTGCGCTCGGTCGACGTCGGCCGCCGGATACGCCTGTTCGGCGAGCTCCACGTTGAGGCGGTCCGTGAGGCAGATGGCGTCCTTCGGCATCGACACTTCGTCGAGCAAGCCGCGGTCGGCGCGCCACGCGTCGAACAGCTGCGTATGCGCATCGCGCTCGCGGCACCCGCACGCCTTCGCGGCGACCTCGGTGTTCTGATAGGTCCACGCCTCGACGCTGTAGAACGGCATCAGCACGAACAGCCGTTTCAGCGCCACCTCGATGTCCGCATCGTCAACGTGCTGCTGCTTCATCACCTGCCGCAGCTTGATCTCGAACGTCTTGTGGAACTGCGCGAGGTTGGTCGAATCCTTCTGGCGCTTCCACGTCGTGTCACCGTCGATGTGCCACACGACGAAGCTCGTCGAGCCCTCCAGGAGCTTGGTGGCCACGCTTCGGGCAAGGTCGACGGCCTCGTCGTATCGGTTCCGATCCTTCCACGCGTTGCCGCGGAGGATCTTCGCTCGTACCGGCTCCATGCGGCAGCGATCGGCTCTGTAGGCCGGGTCGACGAGCGAGAGCATGCACGCGACGAGCGCACGGATCGCGCCGTCCGAGCCGTCCTCGGTCAACACGAGGAGCGACATCGAGGCGACGCCCGTCACCAGAAGCCCTTCGTCCGGAGGATCTCACCGACGTGCTGGATGCCGACCTTGTAGGCGGCGAAGAACGACGCGGCCTCGTCGTCGTCCATGTTGCGCCACACGAACCGCTGCTGCGCGTCGACGTCGCAGAGGATGAACGTCCGCTTGACTTGCTCGACCGAGTCGAACTCGAGGTAGTCGATCAGCAGCGGGTTCTGGCTGGTCAGGAACGCCTGCTTGCCTACGAGCACTGCGAGACATGCCTGGATCCAGTTGTGGTGCAGGCCGTTGACGAGCTCGTCGGCGACGATGATGTGTGGGTTGAGGGTGGAGTAGATCAAGAACGCGAACAGACGCTTCTGGCCGTAGCTCAGCCCGGAGAAGTCGTGTGCGACGTCGTCGCCCCGCCGAAACACGGCGGTCAGGTCGCCGTATTCGGCGAACCCTCCGGCGCTTCGGATGAGGTGCGCTTTCAACCCAGCATCCGAAAAACCAGCCAGGCTCGTGAAGGCGCCCACGGCTAGCGGGCGCCATTCCAAGGTCGGAGGCGCCTCCTCTACGTCGAGCTTCCGGATCCTGCTGTCCAAGCAGCTCGGTAACGCGAACCAGCCGGCGGCAAGTTTCGCGGCCGCATAGTAGGGACCCGGGGGCCGCGGGCTCCGAGCCAGCACGACGTCGAAGAACCCCAGAGCCTCATCGAACCGGTGACTCATCAGCCCACGGGGTTCACGTACGCCGCGCGCGCGCAGCAGCGCCCAGAGACGTGGGACGTCGATTTGCGACGTAGCGACAGCAGTCGCCGACGGCTCACCTCGCCGCTGCAATCGAACCTCGGGCGGCATCGGCTTGCCCAGAATTTCACCGTCGTCAGCCGTCGCCCCCGGCATCTTGGCCGCGGGCGCGATCGCCATCTGGAAGTCGTCGCCCGTAACCGTGAGGTCTGCGGTGAGCTTCGCGTCGGCGTAATCCTCCCCGATCGGCGACGTGAGGATGCCCGAGATGAGGTCGAGCAGCGTCGTCTTGCCGGAGCCGTTGGGGCCGAGGACGACGTTGATGCCGTCGCTGAACTCGAGGTCGCACGGCGCCGCGTTGCGGAACTGCTCGATACGGAGGCCGGTGAGCCGCGTCGTCACGGGTCGTACCTTAGCAAGAGCCGCGCGGACGCGTGGCGGTGGCGTTCGTGGGGCGCGAACCGCCTCGGCGGCGGGCGATGGGCTCGTTCGGGTGACGCGAACGACCTCCGCGGCCGTCGACGGCGCCCTTCGGGCGACCCAAGGCGGCCCGGCGCCGGCCGCCATGGCTGGCTCGAGCGCAAGAGCGGCCTCGTCGGGCTGCGACGGGGCCGTTCGTGCGCTTGCGAGCGCGGCTACTTCGCGTCGTCGGCTTCGGCCGGCGGCTCGGGCGGGTCCGCCGGCACGGGCGGGATGACGGCGACCTTCGCGCCCGACGGCACGGCGAGGTCGTAGAAGATCGCCTTCAAGAGGTCGAGGCGGCCCGCGCTGCGGAGGACCCCCGTCGCGACGTCGCGCGCGCTCCGGTACGTCACGAGCCACGCCTCGCGCGCCGCCTCGACGTCGGGCGTGATCGAGCGCCGGTCGGTCTGCGCGCTCGCGGCCGTCTCGAGCGCGGGCTGGAGCTCGAGCGCGGCGGCGGTGAAGTCGGCGAGCCACTTCGCCTTGTTGTCGACGGGGCAGCTCTTCGAGGAGAGCTGGCGCTTCACGGTGGTGAGCGCGAGCAGCACGCGCGCGCCGCTCTTGCCGACGCCCGACACCGTGCCGTCGTCGGTGAAGAACACCCGTCGGTCGAGCGGCGGCTCGTGCGTGTCGAGGTGCGCCGAGAACCGCGAGAGGAGCCGCGACGCCGTGGTGAGGGGCGAGCGCTTGTCCTTCGCGCTCGCGCGCACGCCCGCCGACGCGCTCCGCCCGGCGTCGATCTGCTCGCCGACCGCTGTGGTCGCGGCGTCGATCTCGTCGGCGAAGTGCTGGAGCGCCCCGTCGCACGCGGCGACGAGCCCGACGACATGCGAGCGGATATGCTTGGACGCGTGCGGCCCGTAGAGCTGCGTCTCGTCCTGATCGATGTAGCTGTCGGCCATGGCGAAGAACCTCCCCGAAGCGCCGCGACGCGCGGCGCGTCGACGGCGAGGCTACCAGCGGCGCTCGAGCCGCGGCTCACATGAAAGCGAGGCCGCCCGCGTGCCCGGCGGAGGTCCGTGGCGTGACGCTGCGCGGCGCGCTACGGATCCGCGTCTTCTTTTTTGGCAGCGCAGCGCTCGGTCTCGGGGGTCGCGGACGCGGTGAATCGCCGCGGCCCGATCCGCGCGGCCTCACGAGCGTCACCGTCGACGCATCCGCAAGCACGGTCACGCCCGACAAGCCATAGCCGAGCGCGCGCCTCACGGCAGCGTCGCGTCGTCGCAGGCGGGGCACTTCGCGGCCGCGCACTCGGCGACGGCGCCCGCGAAGATCGGCCCCTCGGGCGAGGTCGTCGCGCACGTGTCCGCCGGCTCGCCCGTCGCGAGGCAGGCGAGGTAGACGCCGCAGCTCGTCGTCGTCGTCGCGCAGAAATCGAGCTCGTTGCAGCAGCTCGTGTTGAGGCACGCGTCGCAGCTCGCCGTGTCGCTGTAGGTCAGCGCCGTGCAACCGCCGTGGCCGACGGCGACGTACGGCGTCGCGAGGCAGCCGCTCGGCAGCACGAACGCGGGCGGACCTGCGCACGCGGGCCCGCCGTCGGGCGGGTTCGTCACGTCGGCCGCGAGGACGCCGGTCGCCGCGTAGTAGAACACCTCGAGGCCGGCGCTCGGGCCCGACGTGTAGAGCGTGTAGTCGTAGACGTCGCACTCGATCGCCGAGAACTGCTGCCCGGCGGTCGCGTGGTCGAGCGCGTCGCCGAGGGTCGCGTACGGCGGCTCGGCGCCGAGCGTGCACGTGAGCGCGTCCCCCGACGACGGCGTCGTGGTCTCGGGCAGGTCGCAGCCGACGGCGGAGACGACCGGCGCGCCGAGCGCGGCGACGAGCGCGATCGCGGCCAGCGCCGCGCGCGAACGGCCCGACTGTCGAGGTGTCATCGGAAGGCTCACCCTGCGGGCTCAAGCTACCACGCGCCCTCAGAAGAACTGCGCGCAGCAGCCGTTCTGAAGGTCGCACAGCGCCGTCGTCGGCGACTGGCACGTGCCGACCTGCTGCCCGCCCACCGAGCAGGTGCACGACCACGGGTCGCCGCTGGCGCCGGCGTGGCACGAGACGCTGATCGCGCCCGTGGAGCAGCCGCTCGTGCCCGAGCAGCTCGACCCGGTGAACGTGGCGTCTTCGCCGAGGCAGTCGTCCGCGCCGCCGCAGCTCGTGACGGCGCTGTCCTCCGAGGCGCACGTCGTGTCGTGCGTCTCGTCGCAGGTCATCACGTTGTCGGCCTCGCACTGGAAATACGCCTCGACCGCGCCGCCGCACGCGCCCGCGTGCGCGAGCGTGGACGCGCACGCGCCCTGGCACTCGCTCGCGTCGAGGCAGCCGAGATCGACGTACGCCTGACAGACGTCGGCGCACGTCGCGGCGGGATCGTCGACGACGACGCCGGTCGTGTCGCCGCTCGAGGAGCAGCCGGTGAAGATCCACGCGATCGAGACCGCGGCGGAGAGCGCGACGAGGAGCCTCATGCCCCGCAGTTCACAACGGAGACGCCGAGCTTGTCCAGCGCGCGCAGCATCGCGACGCGCCGCGCTTCAGCCGAGGGCGCGCGCCGGGTCGGCCTTCGCCGCCGATCGCGCCGCGCCGAGCGCGCCCGCCGCGGCGAACACCGCGCCGAACGCGACGCCGACGACGCAGAGCCACGCGGGGAACGCGAAGAACGAGGCCGGCTTGAACGGAAAGTCGGGCAGCTCCTTCGCCGCGACGACGTCGGCGACCAGCGCGCCGAGCCGCGCGGCGCCCAGGCCGAGCGCGCCCGCCGCGACGCCGACCGAGATCGCGAGCGCGAGCATCCACGTGAACATGTCCGCGCCGGTCGCGCCGACCGCGCGGTAGAGGGCGATCTCGGCGCGCCGCTCGGCGACGAGCGCGCGGAACGTGTACGCGATGGTCGACGCCGACACGAGCAGGATGACGAGCGCGACCAGCGTGAGCAGCGCCATCACGCTCGCGACGAGGACGGCGACGTCGCGCGCCCGCGTGTCCTTCGGCTCGAGGCCGAGCGCCTTGCCCTTCGCGAGCACGGCGCTCGTCGCCGAGCCGTCGACGGCCTCGACCACGGCGCTCGTCGCGCGCGCGGCCGCCGCGTCGCCCGCGTACTCGCGGTTCCAGCGGCGCACGACGTCGAGCGGCAGCGTCACGCCGAGGTCGATCGCGCGCCGCGACACGCCGACGACCTTCACGCGCACGCTCCGCGGGGCGCCGCGCTTCGATTTGCCGAGGATGGACTCGCCGAGGCGCAGATCGAACGTGATGCCCTGCGCGCGCTGGACGAGCGTCTCGCCGATCGGCGGCAGGCCGTGCGCGGGCGCGATGCTCTTGTCGAAGATCTCGACGAGGTAGCGGCTCACGAGCGCGGGCACGGGCGCGCTGCATCGGCCAGCGGCGGCGTCGCTCGCGCGCTCGCAGTAGGTCGGCGGCGCGCACGCGGCGTCGTCGGTGCACGCCGCGCCCGCGTGCGTCATCGGATCCTCGAACACGTCGGCGCCCTTCGGCGCGTCGGGCTCGCTCGCGACGAGGGCCGGGTCGATGCCGTCGCCGATGAGCTCGGCCGTGCCGATGTCGTGGCCGAAGAGCTCCTTGCCGCCGCGGCCGCTCGACGGGAACGCGAAGCGGAGCTTGGGGAAGACGCGCTTCACGCCGGGCGTGCGCGCCAGCGTCTCGAGGCTGTCCTCGTCGATGCCGGGCGGCTCGCCTGCGCCGCCGAGCACGAGGCCGAGGAGCCCGGGGTCCTTGGCCTTCGGCGGCTCGAGCTCGACCTGATCGATCGGGAAGACGTCGCCGAGCAGCACGCCGCGCACGCCGAGGCCGAGCGCGAGGAAGAACACGAGCGCGGCGACGCCGGCGGCGATGCCGAAGCCGCACGTGACGAGCGCGCCGCGCGTGCGACCGAGGTCGCGTCGCACGAGCAGGGCGAGCGACGCGAGCTTCACGCCGGCGCCTCCTCGACCTTGCCGTCGGCGACGTGGAGCGTGCGCGTCGCGACCTCGGCGAGGCGCGCCTCGTGCGTGACGGCGACGATCGTGAGCGCCTCGTCGCGGTGCAGCTCGGCGAAGAGCTCGACGACGCGCGCGCCCGTCGCCTGGTCGAGGTTGCCCGTCGGCTCGTCGCAGAGCACGAGCTTCGGCCGCTTGAGGAGCGCGCGCGCGATGGCGACGCGCTGCCGCTGCCCACCGGAGAGCTCGGTCGGGAGCGACGCCGCGCGATCCGCCAGGCCGACCCGCTCGAGGAGCTCGACGGCGCGCGGCCGCACCGAGGCGACGTC
>DASYCF010000321.1:0-4559 GCA_036500365.1 Byssovorax sp. | reverse complement strand
GCGGGCGGACGTCGACCATCTGGCCCGACGGCGGGCGCGGCGGCGGGATCGCGGCGGTGCGAGGGGCGGGCGCCGGCGGCGGCTTCAGCGCGGTGAGCGCAGGCGGCGGCGGCGGGATCCACGGCGCGTGGTGCACTCCGCCCGGAGGAGAGCCGATGAGCGGGGTCACCGCGGACTCGGAGACGATGGCAGGCGTGCCGGCGCGCGGCGTCGGCTGGCCCGTAGGCGGCTTGTCCGACGGCCTTCGCGGCGCGCGCGACGACGCAGGGGCGAAGTCCTCGGCCGTCGACGGGGGGCCCCCGAGCACGGGCGCCTGGAACTTGGGCTCGCTCCGGCGGCGCGACGGCGGCAGGTCGAGCTCGACTCGCGCCGACTCGTCCTCGAGCCGCGTCGCCTCGATCAAGAACGCGCCGATGGACTTTTGGCTGAGCGGCGGGTCGCGCGGCGACGACGGGTTGAAGGAGAAGCGGCCCACGTTCCAGCCGAGCATCGTGCGCACGGCCGCGAGCGCCGACACCTTGGTCCCGCCGACGACGCCGCTCACGATGTAGCCGGCGGCGATGTCGAGCGAGGCGCGCCGCTTCTTGCTGACGACCTCGAACGCGCCGCTGCGGCGCTCCATCTCGAGGATCGTGAGCACGGTCGCGATCGACATCTGGCCGAGGTCGCCCTCGATCGCGGTCGCGTTCGGCGTCGGCTGCACGGAGATGAGCGACTCGCGACGCTGGCGCAGGCGCGCCGCCATCGCGACGAGCGCGCCGACCTGCGCGACCACCTCGTCGACGCGGAACGGCTTCGTCATGTAGACGTCGGCGCCGACGTGGAAGCCCTCGAGCCGCGACTCCTGATCGTCGAGCCCGGAGAGGAACAGGAACGGCGTGACCGACACGCGCGACGACTGCGTGCGGACGTTCCGCGCGACCCAGTAGCCGTCGTTGTCCGGCAGATCGACGTCGCAGATGATGCAGTCGGGCTGGCTCGTGACCGCCGTCTCGACGCCGCTCTTCGCCGTCGCGCAGACGACGACCTCGTAGTCCGCGCCACGGATCGCGTTCGCGAGTAGACGAGCCACCCACTCATCGTCCTCGATGACGAGCACGACGCCTCGGGCCATCGGGAGCCACGCTATCACGCGGAGCGCCGAGACGGCCAAGCGCGGCGCGCTGTCGACTCAGGAAACGGAGCCAGCTCGCCTGGGTGGCCCGCTTCGCGGAGGGTGCCCTCGGCCGCCGACGCGGGTACGATGGGCCGGTGAGCGCGCGCGTCGTCGTGGCCATGAGCGGCGGGGTCGACTCGACCGTCGCCGCGGCGCGCCTCGTCGATCGGGGCTTCGAGGTCGTCGGCGTCACGCTGCACCTCTGGGATTACCCGGACGACGGCTCCGTCCGCGGTCGCTGCTGCGCGCCCGAGGACCAGCGCGACGCGCGGCGCGCCGCCGATTTTCTCGGGATCCCGCATTTCACGTTCGACCGGCGCGAGCTCTTCGCCGCGCGCGTGACGGCGCCCTTCGTCGACGCGTACCTCGACGGGCGCACGCCGAGCCCGTGCGTGTCGTGCAACCAGCACGTCAAGATGCGCGAGCTCCTGCCGCTCGCGGACCGGCTCGGCGCCGCGTTCGTCGCGACGGGCCACTACGCGCGCGTGGAGCGAGACGCCGCGGGAAAGGCGCGCCTCCACCGCGCCGCCGACTCGAACAAGGACCAGAGCTACTTTTTGCACATGCTGCGGGAGGACGAGCTCGCGCGCCTCGTCTTGCCGCTCGGCGACGCGACCAAGGCCGACGTCCGCGCCGACGCGCGCGCGCGCCGCCTCCCCGGCGCCGACAAGGGCGAGAGCCAGGAGCTCTGCTTCGTGCCGACGGGGCGCTACGACGCGTTCGTGCGCGAGCGTGCGGCGGGGCGCGTCCGGCCCGGCCCCATCGTCGATCGCGACGGCCGCGTCGTCGGCGCGCACGAGGGCGTGCACGCGTTCACGATCGGCCAGCGCAAGGGCCTCGGCGTCGCCCTCGGCAAGCCCGCGTTCGTGACGGCGCTCGATCGCGCGAGCGGCACGGTCACCCTCGGCGACGACGCGGATCTGCTCGCCGACGGCGCGCGCCTCGACGCCGGCGCGTGGAGCGACGACGTGACGTTTCCCCTCGCGGCGACCCTGCGCGTGCGCGCGCATCACGAGGGCGAGGCCGGCCTGATCGAGCGCGCAGGGGCCGAGCTCGTCGCCCGCTTCGACGCGCCCGTTCGCGCCGTCTCCCCCGGGCAGGTCGCGGTCGCCTACGCGGGCGAGCGCGTGCTCGGCGGGGCGACGATCCTCGGCGCGCTGCGTCGCACGGCCACGGCGGCGGCGCTCGGGGCGGCGGCGTTCGCGGCGCTGGGCTGCTCGCTCGGCCAGGGAGGCGGTCAGGTCTACAGCGACCACCTCTTCGCGCGCGACTGCTGGGGGACCGCCGACGAGGACACGTCGCAGCGGCCCGCTTACAACATGCAGCCGGACTTCTTCGCCGCGAACCCGTTCCGCGAGCAGATGCTCATCCGCATCCAGCGCGGCAACGACATCGAGGAGCTCTCCGACGGGCTCGAGATCGACATCGACGACGTGCAGACGCTGCGAGACCGCCTCGGCCGGGCGGAGCTCGTGTCGATCCCTGCGGGCATCCAGCCGCCAGGCGCGCCGCTCGAGCCGCCGACGACGCCGCTCCTCGACGACCCGCCGCTCGTCCACATGTCGCTCTACCTCTCGTACTCGTGCCACAACCAGGGCACCGTCTTGAACGCGGTCGACGGCACGATCACGTTCGAGCACCTCTTCAGCGGCAACCCGAACGAGCAGGTCGGCGCCGAGAAGCTCTCACAAGCCCAGTTCGAGATCGACGTCGGCGATCTCCAGGACGTCCCGCTCGGCGAGCCGGCCGACGCGGTTCCGATCGAGCTCCAGAGCCACTTCGTCGGCTCGTTCCAGTTCTATTTCGAGCGCGGTCAGCCCGGCCAGCCGTTCCCGTGAGCGCCGCAGCGTGAAAAAATCCAGGTCGCGCGTCACGCGCGCTACACTGACGGCCGACCCATGGCGCAGAACCCGCCGCGCACCGCCGCAGCTCGTCAGGGAGGACCCGCGAGCGCAGGCGGCGCACCGTCGCAGAGCGGCGGCCGCCCCAAGGACGGCGGCAAAGAGCCCCCGGGTACGTTCTTCCTCGGCCGCTACCGCGTCGTCGACGAGATCGGCGTCGGCGGCATGGCGAGCGTGCACCTCGCGCGCATGGATGGCCCCGGCGGCTTCCAGAAGTGGGTCGCGATCAAGCGCATCCACCCGCACCTGGTCGAGGACGATCAGTTCGTCGACATGTTCCTCGACGAGGCGCGCATCGCCGCCGGCATCAACCACGCGAACGTCGCGCAGGTGTTCGACCTCGGCAAGGACGACAACACCTACTGGATCGCGATGGAGTACCTCCACGGCGAGCCGCTGCGCGAGATCATGCGCCGCGCCGAGGAGCGCAAGATCCGCATCTCGCCGGAGCTCGCCGCGCGCATCTGCAGCGACGCGGCCGAGGGCCTGCACGCGGCGCACGAGCTCCGCGGCAAGAACGGCCAGCTGCTCGGCCTCGTCCACCGCGACGTCACGCCGCACAACCTCTTCCTGACGTACGACGGCTACACCAAGGTCGTCGACTTCGGCATCGCGAAGGTCGCCGATCGGCTGTCGCAGACGCGCGCCGGCACGCTGAAGGGCAAGCTCGCGTACATGAGCCCCGAGCAGGTGCGCGGCGCCGAGGTCGATCGCACGACCGACATCTTCGCGCTCGGCGTCGTCCTGTGGGAGCTCACGACGAACCAGCGGCTCTTCCGCATGGACACCGATCTCGACACGCTCGAGAAGGTGCAGGCGTGCGTCGTCCCGCCGCCGAGCTCGATCGTCCCCGATTTTCCGCAGGAGCTCGAGCAGGTCATCCTCAAGGCGCTCTCCAAGCGCAAGCAAGACCGCTTCCAGACGGCGCGCGAGTTCTCCCGCGCGCTGCAGAACTTCCTCATGCGGCGCGGCGCGTTCGTCGGCCCGGAGGAGGTCGCCCAGTTCGTTCGCCACGTCTTCGCCGACCGGATCCAGAAGCGCGAGGCGCACCTCGCGTGGGCGGCCGAGGTCACGAGCACGATCAACGTCGATCAGCTCAAGGCCGGCAACGCCGCGCTCCCCGGCTCGGCCGACGAGCTCTCGCTCGTGGGCGGTGAGCAGGCCGAGGCGAAGCGCGCGCGACAAGGCGGCGGCGGAGGTCCACCGCCGTCGGCCGCGCGCCCGCCGGGCGGTCCGCCGACGGCGCGTCCGCAGGGCGCCGCGCCCGGGTCACGCCCGCTCCCGCCAGGTGGCGCGCTGAGCCCGCCGCGCGCGCCGGCCGCGGCGGCGCCCTCACCGTCTACGTCGTCGCTCGCTGCGCAGTCGCTCATGGACGACGACGAGGACGTCCCGACCACGGTCGCGACGCGCGAGCAGCTCGAGAAGTCCGAGGCGCTCGAGGCGGCGAAGAACCGCCCCGCCGGCGGTCGCCCCGCTGCTGGCGCCCCGGCCGCCGGCGCGCC
>DASYCF010000320.1:0-2491 GCA_036500365.1 Byssovorax sp. | reverse complement strand
CCCCGAGCCGCTCAAGCTCCCCGCCGTCGGCCAGTGCGAGCCGCTCGACGCCGCGCTCCAGGTCGTCGGCGAGGCGTCGGCCTCCGGCGCGCCGATGGAGGCCCCGCTCGCGCGCATGCACAAAGCGATCGGCTGCATCCTCGCGAGCGGCGCGTCGAACAACTACATGTTCAAGCAGATGAGCGGCGGTGAAGAGACCGCGTTCAAGAAGACGCTCGCGCGCATCGCCGCCCGCCACGGCCGATAGCCCGCCACGCCCGGCGTCGAGTACGCTCGCGCCGACGTGGGGGAGCCCGCCAACATCCGCGCGCTGCTCGATCAGCCAGAGCCAGAGCGGCGCATCGGTCCGTTCCGTCTCGTCGAGCAGCTCGGCCGCGGCGGCTTCGCGCCCGTGTGGCTCGCGAAGGAGATCTACGGCGCGGCAGAGCTCCGCGCGGCCGCGGTGAAGCTCTTCTCGCTCCACGACGGGCGAGACGCTGGCGCGAAGCGACGTCAGATCTTCGAAGAGGCGCGGGCGCTCTGTCAGGTCGAGCACCCGAACGTCGTGCGCTTCTTCGCGCTGCCGATCGACGAGGCGCGCGGCGTGGTCGGGCTCGCGATGGAGCACGTCGCCGGCACGCCGCTCGACAAGCGGCTCGCCGGCGCCCGGAGGCTCGAGGTCGCGGAGGTGCTCGAGGTCGCCGCGTCCGTCGCGTCGGCGCTCGGCGCCGTGCACCGCGCCGGGCTCGTGCACCGGGACGTGAAGCCCGCGAACGTGATCGACGCGCGCGGCCTCTACAAGCTCATCGACTTCGGCATCGCCGCCGCAGACGCGCCGGAGTCGGACGCGGTGCCCGCCGCATCGACGCGCGCCGCCGCGACCGCGGGAGGCGAGCCGCGCCCCGCCGACAGGACGACCGCGCCGCTCGGCGGCCGTTGGGGGACGACCGGCTACGTCGACCCCGTGTGCGTCGTCGCGGCGAACCCGGCGACGCCCGCGTCCGACCTCTACGCGCTCGGCGCGCTCCTCTACGAGTGCATCACGGGGCGGCTCCCGGCCGCGACGCGTGGGCCGGCGGCGCCGCTGTCGGTCGACGTCCTCGAGGGCCACGCCGCGCCGCCGCGCGTGATCGACGTCGCGCCGGACGCGCTCCCCGCGCTCGCCAGCGTGGTCGATCGGCTGCTCTCGCCGAAGCGTGACGACCGCCCGCAGTCGGCCGAGTGGATCGCGACGCGGGTCGCGCAGCTCGAGGTGGAGCTCCGCGGCGGCAAGCGGCGCCTGCCTGACGAGTCCGACGGCCCGTTCCGCGGCCTCGGCCGCTTCGAGGAGCGCGATCGCGGCGTCTACTTCGGGCGCTCGAGCGAGATCGCCGCCGCGCTCCATGTGCTCCGCGAGCGCGGCCTCGCGGCCGTCGTCGGCCCCAGCGGCTCCGGGAAGAGCAGCCTCGCGCGGGCAGGCGTCGCGCCGCTCGTCGCGGAGGGCGCCCTCGGCTGGCCCGCCGCGTGGGACGTCGCGATCGCCTCGCCCGGCGCGGATCCGCGCGCCTCGATCACGCTCGCGCTCGCGCCGTTCGTGTCGCTGCCCGACGCGTCGATCGACGACGCCGCGGCCGCCGCGTCGATCGCAGCCGACCTCGCCGCGCGCGCGCAGACGAAGAGCCGCGGGCTGCTCTTGCTCGTCGATCAGCTCGAGGAGCTCGCGACCGTCGCCGCCGATCGCGGCGCGGCCGCTGCGGGCCGTGACCGCGCGCCGTTTGCCACCGAGCTCCTCGGTCGGATCGCCGAGGCGCCGCTGCCCGGCCTGCGCGCGCTCGTGACCGTGCGACGCGACATGCTCGACCCCGTGCTCGCGCTCGGCCCGTTCGCGCGCGAAGTCGTCCGCGGCTCCGTCCTGATCGAGCCGATCGGCGACCTCGCCTGGGCCGAGGTGCTGGAGCAGGCGCTCGGCGCGTACGGCTACACGTTCGAGGACGACTCCGTGAAGGCCGACGTGCTCGAGCAGCTCGCCGCCACGACGGACGCGATGCCGCTCGTGCAGTTCGCGCTGAGCGAGCTCTGGCGACAGCGCGACGCCGGGGCGAAGCGCGTCACGCGCGCGGGGCTCGAGCGCCTCGGCGGCGTCGCGGGGGCGCTCGACCGCCACGCGGAGGCGACGCTCGCCGCGCTCGATGCCCCGGCGGCCGAGGCGACGCGCGCGGTGATGGAGGCGCTCGACTTCGTCGGCATTCTCTGCGTCGAGTTCTTCGTGACCCGCGCCGGCGCGCTGTTGATCAACGAGCTGGCGCCGCGACCGCACAACTCCGGTCACCTGACGTTCGATGCGTGCCGCACGAGCCAGTTCGAGCAGCAGGTGCGCACCGTCTGCGGGCTGCCGCTCGGCGCCGCGGATCTGCTTCAGCCCGCCGCGATGGCGAACCTCCTCGGCGACCGCTGGGTGCACGGCACGCCCAACTGGGCGGCAGCGCTCGCCTTGCCGGCGGTGAAGCTGCACCTGTACGGAAAGGCGACGCCG
>DASYCF010000319.1:0-1829 GCA_036500365.1 Byssovorax sp. | reverse complement strand
ACCCGGCCCTGGCGTCGCGCCGGGCGGCTCGAGCGTCGCCGTGACGCCGACGGGCGACGTCATCAGCGTCGGGTTCCAGGGCGGCGGACAGATTCCTCAGGGCTGCAGCGGACTCACCGGCGCCACCGACGCGTTCGTCATCGAGCTCGACGGCGGCACGGGCGCCTGCAACTTCGGACGGGAGCTCGGCACCGTCCCCGTGGGGGCGCCCCTCGTCGTGGCGTGCGATCCCAGCGACGGCGGCATGTTCGTCGCCGGCGACCTGTCGGGATCGGTCGACGCCGGCACGACGACGTTGACGCCGGTTGGCTCCTCGTCGGCGTTTCTCCTCAGGATGGACTCGACAGCGCAGCCGCTCTGGGGCGTCGTCCTCGGCGACACGGGAGAGGACGACGCCTTCGCCGTGGCGATCAACCCGGTCACGCACGAGGTGGCGGTCACAGGCGACACCCTCGGAGACATCGATTTCGGCGCGGGCCCGCTCGCCGGCCCGGGGCAGGTGTTCCTCGGCGCGTACACGAGCGACGGCGTCCTCGTCGCCGGGGAGCGCTACGGCGACGGGAACCAAGCGATGGGCGACGCGCTCGCGTTCTCGCCCGACGGCGCCTCACTCGCGATCGGCGGGAGCTTCTTGGGCGCGATCTCGTTCGGCCCGAGCCTCTCCTTCCAGTCGGGCACCGCGCGCAACGCCTTCGTCGCCGACCTCGTGTCGCCCGAGCCCCCAGGCTGCACGGGCGATCTCTCGAACATCGGCACCGGGGACTTCCACGTGTCGTTCGACGTCGCGACGTCGCAGCCCGACGCGCAGATCGCGATCGTGAACCAGCGCAGCGTGTGCTCTCACGACTTCTTCTGGGACGTGCACTTCGGCGTCGGCGGCGTGGTCGAGGTGGAGACCGACCACGACGGCGCGGACTACACCGCGCTCCTCGGTACCCGCGCCGTGAACGACGGAGCGACGCACCACGTCGAGGTCGCGCGCGTCGCAGGGAGCCTGACCCTGACGATCGACGGAGTCCTCGACGGCAGCGCAGCGTCGGCCGCGAGCCTCGACGCGCTCCCGCCGCTCGCCGTGCGGACCGACGTGTGCGACGGCGTGAACGGCTCGGTCCCGCTCGTCGGTGCGCTGACCAACCTCTGCGTCACGAGCCCTTGAACTCCCGCGTCGGTTGACGAGCGCGCCGTCCTCCCGTCCTTCGATGTAGTCTGTGGCGATGCGCCGTCGCGTCGCGCTCGCGTGCCAGATCGCGCTCGGTGTCGCAGTCGCGGCGTGCTCGACCAGCGTGCGCGAGGAGCCCTGCCTCATGGGCGAAGCGTCGGCGTGCGCGTGCCCCGACGGGAGCTCGGGCCAAGCGACGTGCGACGACTCCGGTCAGTACGGCGCGTGCAGCTGCGCGGACGACGGCGGGAGCGGCGCCGCCTCCTCGACGAGCGCGACCGGCGGCGCCTCCGCGGCGAGCGCGGGCAGCGGAGGCGGTGGCGCCCCGACCTCGAGCGGCACGGCCGGCGGCCACGCCGAGGGTGGCGCGTCGCCCGGCGGACCGTGGGCCCATTTCTACGCAGCGCCGGTCGTCGCGACATCCATCGCCGTCGACTCGACCGGCGCGGTGATTGTCGGCGGCTACCACGAGGGCGACCTCACCGTCGGCGGGTCGACCGTCATGTGCCCCGCGCCGATGGGCAAGGAGTGCGTATTCGTCTTCAAGCTGACCTCCGCCGGCGACGCCGTGTGGATCAAGTCCTTCCCCGTGACCAGCCCGTCGAGCTTCGTCTCGCCGCTGGTCGCGGTCGGTCCGACGGACGAGGTCCTCGTCGCGGGCGCATTCATC
>DASYCF010000318.1:0-5545 GCA_036500365.1 Byssovorax sp. | reverse complement strand
GCGACGAGATCATCAGCGTGGCGTGGGGCGGCCACCCGCGCTCGAGCTCCTGTCGGGCGGAGACGCGCGCATCGGACCCGAGGGCGCGGCCGAGATCGTCGACGGGATCGACGCGCTGCGCGGCCTCCGGAGCTCGCCGTCGTTCCTGGTGGAGCGCGTGCGCCGCGTGCTCGCGCAGTTCGCGTCGCGCGGCGAGGTGGCGCAGGCGTCGGCCGCGAACGACGCCGAGTCCGACGCCGACGCGGCCGCGGTCGCCGCGAGCTACGCGACGGTGAAGGTGCTCGTCTGGGCGATGCCGATCCTCGGCCTCATCGGCACGGTCATCGGCCTGAGCGGCGCGGTCGGCGCGTTCTCGCACGCGATGAGCGGCGCCGAGCAGCTCGACACGATCAAGGACTCGCTGCGGCAGGTGACCACCGGCCTCGCCGTCGCCTTCGACGCGACGTTCGTCGCGCTCGTCGCGAGCATCCTCGTGATGTTGCCCATGACCTGGCTCCAGAAGGCCGAAGACAAGCTCGTCAACGACGTCGACGACTACTGCATCACGCGCGTGCTCGCGCGGCTCGGCGAGCCCGCGCGCGCGGCGGCGCCCGCCGCGTCTCACGACGCGCTCGCTGCCGACGTCGCGGCGCTCGGCGCGGCGCTCGCGCGGACCGCGCCTGCCCTCGAGCATGCAGCGGAGCAGCTCGCGCGCGCCACCGCCGCGGCCGAGCCGACGCTCGCGCGCGTGGCGGCGGCCGCCGCGAGCATCGACCGCGCCGAGATCGCCCTGCGTGAAACGTCGAGCGCTGCGCTGCCGACCCTCGAGCGCGCCGTCGCCATGCTCGAGCGCGCCGCGTCGGAGGTCGAGTCGCGCGTCGCGCCGAGCCTCGAGCGCGCCGCGACCCAGCTCGCCGACACCGCCGACCGCGCCGACAGGGCCGCGGCGCAGGCGGATCGCACGCGCGACCAGCTCGGCCGCGAGCTCGGCGCGTCGAGGCAGCTGCTCTCGCTCCTCGCCGCGAGCCTCGGCGCGGGCGAGGCGGCGCAGCCGAAGCACCACGTGAACGGCAACGGCGCGCACGCGGCGAGCGGCGGCGCGCTGGGGAGCTGAGCCGTGGCGCGCCGCAAGACGAAGGACCCCGAGTTCTCGCTGTTCCCGTTCCTCAGCGTGCTCGTCGCCGTCATGGGCACGCTCATCCTGATCATCGCCGGCATGACGCAGATCGGCCTCGCGAGCCCGAGGCAGCGCGTCGCGGTGGACGCGTTCGACGCGACCAAGAAGAACCCCGTGTACGTCGAGTGCCGGCGCGACGGCGTCGTCATCCACCCCGATGATCCGACGACCGGCCCGGCGGCGTTCGTCGCTCGGGACGACCTCGACGCGCCCGGCGGCGCCTTCGCCGCGCTCGTGACGCGGCTCTCGTACGACTCGACGCGCTACCTCGACCTCCTGGTCCGGAGCGACGGCGTGGCGACCTTCGACGCCGTGCGCGAGGCGACGAGCGACACCGGCATCGACGTCGGCTACGAGCCGCTCTTCGGCGACGGCGTGGTCACGTTCAAGAAGGGTCGTGGCCGATGAGGCGCCGACGCCGCGCCGAGGACGGGATCCTCTTCTCGCTCGACTCGTTCCTCGACATCGTGACCAACGTCGTCGGCGTGCTCGTGCTCGTCGCGATGGTGACGACCGTGTCCGCAGGGAGCATCAGCGTGCCCGCGGGGACGGCGGCCATGACCACGCCCGGTGCGTCGGCCGAGCGCGTGCTCTTCGAGTGCGCAGGCGACCAGGTGTTCGTCGTCGACGAGGCGGCGGCCGGCCGGCGCGTGCTCGAGGCGCTCTCGAGCGCCGGCGCCGACGTGAGCCGGACCGACGAGGTGATCGCGCTGCTGGACGCGCAGGACGTCGGCGACGAGAGCCACCGCGTGCGCGCCGAGCGCCGGGGCGGCGGCCTCGCGTGGGTCTACACGCTGCGGCGCGACGCGCGCGGCGACCGCGCCGCCGACCTATCGCGGAGGACGTCGACGTTCCAGCGCGCGCTCGCGTCGCTCGGCTCCGGTGGCTTCGCGTACTTCGTCGTGCACGACGACGCGTTCGCGACCTTCGAGCGGGCGCGGGACGCGGCGCGCGCGGGCGGCGTCGCCGTCGGCTGGTACCCCGTGGCCGGCCGCGAGGCGCTGCGCCTCGCGACGACGGGCAGCCTCGGCAAGCAGATCCAGTGACGACCCGCCGTGCCTGATACCTACTGCGCGGCGATCGCGCCCTCGCGCACGTCGACGCGCGGGGCGCGCTCGCGCGCGGTGAGCCGCACGCGCAGCCCCGGCCCGGCCTGCCGCAGCGTGACCGACGGCTTGAGCGACAGCCGCTCGCCGGGCAGCAGATCGATCCGGAAGCGCTGCGCGATCGTCGCGAGGAGGAGCGTCGCCTCCATGGTGGCGAAGTGGTTGCCGATGCACACGCGCGGCCCGCCGCCGAACGGGAAGTACGCGAAGCGAGGCAGCGATTTCGCCCGCTCCGGGAGCCAGCGGTCGGGGTCGAAGCCTTCAGGGTTCGGGAACCAGCGTGGGTCGCGGTGCACGACCCATTGACTGGCCAGCACCTGAGCGCCCTTGGGGAGCACGTAGCCGCCGATCTCGACGTCTTCGGCCACCTCGCGGCCCGTCGTCCACGCCGGCGGATAGAGGCGCATCGTCTCCTTGAGCACGCGGTCGGTCAGCGGGAGCGCGCGCACGTCGTCGGCGGTCGCCGATCGCCCGCCGAGCGCGCCGGCGATCTCCGCGTGCAGGCGACGATCGATCTCCGGGTGTTTGCTGAGCAGGTAGAGCGCGTGCCCGAGCGCGAGCGCCGTGGTCTCGTGCCCCGCGAGGAAGAGCGTGATCGCCTCGTCGCGGAGCTGCTGATCGCTCATGCGCGCGCCGTCGTCGTCTTGCGCCGCGAGCAGCGTGCCGAGGAGATCGTCGCGCGGCGGCTCGGCGCGGCGCTTCGCGATGATGCGATAGAGGAGCTCGTCGATGCGCTGGATGGCGCGCGTGGTGGCGACGTTCCGCGGCGTGGGCACCCACGAAGGCAGCTTGAGGATCGCCTCCGGGCTGTTGGCGAGGTACTCGTTCACGACCTCCATCGCGTCGGCCACGGTGCGCACGTCGTCGTGGCTGATGCCGGCGCCGAAGAGCACGTCGGCGACGACCTCCATCGTGACGCGCGAGATCTCCTTGTGGAGGTTGATGGTCTGTCCGGCCTGCCACGGTCGAATGGCGGCCTCGGTCACGCGGACCATCGCCGCGGCGTAGGACTGGATGCGCCTCGGCACGAAGGCCTGCGACATGAGCTTGCGCTGGCGCTTCCAGAGCTCGCCGTCGCTCGTCAGGAGGCCCTTCCCGAGGATGCGCTCGAGCACGACGATGTAGTCGTCGCGCAGCATGATGCGCGCGTGCTTGACGAGCACCGCCTCGACGTCGTCGGGGTGCGTGACGAGGAAGAACGGCTTGCCGAGGAACTTCATCTCGACGATGTCGCCGTACTGGTCCGTGAGCTCGCGCAGGCGGCCGAGCGGGTCGCGCGTGAAGCGGACGAGGTTGCGTGCACCGTAGAGCCCGGGGGGGCCGGGCGCGCGGCGCCGCGAGCCCGAGTCGACCTGTTGCGTCATCGCTTCTTCTCCGAGGCGCGGCGCCCGTGAGGGGCGGCCGCGGGCAGTTGATCCGACGCCGCTGGCGCGGGTCGTACGTGTTCCGGCGCGAGTGCGCGCTTGAAGAGGTCCACCATCGTCTTCGCCGTCGCCTCCACCGCGTCGGGCGTGATCTCGTCCCAGTGCGCGGCGAGCCAGCGGTCGCCCGCGTCCATCATCGAGAGGGCGACGTGCACCGCGAGATCAGGCGGGACGTCGGCGCGGAGGGCGCCGATGTCGCGGCCGTGGCGCGCGAGCACGCCCGTGAACTCCTGCATGCGCTGCTGGAGATCGACGAGCGCGGGGTGCCCCTCGAGCCGCTCGCGCGCCCGCGTGATGCTCAGGCAGAGCGCGGCGTTCCGGCGATCCTCGAGCATGAAGCGCAGGCTGCGCTCGTACATCGCCTGGCACGCGCTCCAGAACGACACCGCGTCGTCCGCCTGGAAGGGGAAGCCCACGTGCGCGAGCCACTGCGCGAGCGCGGAGTCGAGGACGGTGCGAAAGAGGTCGTCCTTGTCGGCGAAATAGTAATACATCGCACCTTTGCTGATGCCCGCGCGCTCGATGATGCGGTTGTACGACGCGCCCGCGAAGCCGCGCTCGCCGAACTCTTCGGCGGCGGCGGCGACGATCGAGAGGCGCCGCGGCTCGTCGAGGTTCTGGAAGCGGGGGAGGGGCATGTGCTCGACCGTGCGGTCGTACCGATCGGTTCGACCGACCGGTCTAAGCTAAAACCAGGACTCGACGACGTCAAGCGCGAAAAGCGACGAGCCGCGCGTGAGGTCGGGACGGCCGCTCGTGTGACGGACGCGTGGCGCCGACACCGGCGCCATCGCGTCGACGTTCGCTCGACACGCCCGCTGGGCGAAGATGCGGCGCGCGATCGTGCCGGGTGCGTTCGTCGTCGAGGCGCTCGGCTCGCCCGTGCTCGTCGCGGCAGCGTCGCTGGGACTCTCGCGGACGGCGGCGGCCGCGGCGGCGCTCCTCGCGGCCCTCGCGCTCCAGGTCGTCGGCGCCTTCGTCGCCGCGTGGACGCTCGGCGCGCGCCGTCACGCGCTCCGCGTCGCGCTCGTCGAGCCCCTGCGCGTGTTTGCTCGCGCTCGCGTGCGTCGCGTGCGCACGCGGAGCCGCCGCGCGGGGCCTGGCGCCGTCACGCGTTCCGCCTCGGCGCAGGCTCGTGGCTCGAGCCCCTGTCGGGCGAGCTACCGGACCTCGCGCTCGACGGCGCCGATCGAGCGTCGGCGGCGCGTCGCTTCGCGTTCGATCAGGGGATCAGCGCGCCCTTCGCCGAGCTCGTCGACGAGCCTACGCCAGAGTCACCGAGCGACCCCTCGACGAGCGCCGCGACGTCGAGCGAGATCGCCGTGGTCGCCTGCTCGCCGGTCGCGTCCTCGATCACGACGTCGATCTCGGGGGTCGCGTCGGAGGCGGCGGCGAGGGCGATGTCGAGCGCAGACACCGTGATCGTGAGGCCGTCGACCGCGCCGACGACGAACCCGGAGTACGAGGTGGAGAGCGCGAGGCCCTCGGGATCGCTCGCGTCGATCGAGATGGTGAGCGCGCCGTCGTCCATGCCGAGCGCCACGCCGTTGATCTGCGGCGTCGCTGCCGCGGGCTCCTCCATGATTTCGCCGCCCTTGGTCGCGCTCGCCGCCGCCGGGGGGCCGTCGTCGGTGCCGTCGTCGGTCGAGCTGCCGGTGTCGTCGACCACCTCGGTGGCGCCGAAGCCGATCTTGTCGACGCCCGCCGTCTGCTGCGACGTGCCGTCGCTCGAGGAGTCGATGCGGAGCGCCGCCTGGCCCACGGCCTGGTCCGCGTCGTCGATCGAGTCGATGCCGCCGGCGCAGCCGATCGCGGTGAACGTGAGGAGCGCCAGCGTCGAGAGGAGCGAGAGGTGTGAG
>DASYCF010000317.1:0-6584 GCA_036500365.1 Byssovorax sp. | reverse complement strand
CGCGGCGCCGAGGTCATCGGCGCGCTGTACCTCGAGACGCGCCTCAGGCCCGCCTCGTCGTTCGCCGAGCACATCCCGACGCTCGCCGCGCTCGCCGATCAGGTCGCCATCGCGATCGAGACGGCGCGGCTCGTCGGCGAGAACGAGCGGCGCGCGCGCGAGCTCGAGCGCGCCAACGCCGAGCTCACGATCGCCCGGGCGAAGCTCGAGGAGCTCCTCGGTCACCGCACGGCGCAGCTCGTCGCGACGCGCCGCGACCTCCGCTCGGCGCGCGCCGTCTTGCGCGGGCACTTCGGCTACGAGGGCCTCGTCGGCACGAGCGAGGCGATGCGCCGCGTGTATGCGCTCATCGATCGCGTGAAGGACACCGACGTGCCGCTGCTGCTCACCGGCGAGAGCGGCACGGGCAAGGAGATGGTCGCGCGCGCGCTGCACAACGCGGGGCCGCGCGCGAAGAAGGCGTTCGTCGGCATCAACTGCGGCGCCATCCCCGAGAACCTCCTCGAGAGCGAGCTCTTCGGCCACGTGCGCGGTGCGTTCACCGGCGCCGACCGCGATCGCAAGGGCCTCTTCCGCGAGGCGACCGAGGGCACCATCTTGCTCGACGAGATCGGCGAGATGCCGCACAAGATGCAGGCGGGCCTCCTGCGCGTGCTCCAGGAGCGCGTCGTCCGGCCAGTCGGCGGCGCGCGCGAGGAGCCGGTCGACACGCGCGTCGTCGCCGCCACGCACCGCGATCTCGCCGAGATGGTCGAGGACAAGACGTTCCGCGAGGACCTCTTCTATCGCCTCAACGTCATCCAGGTGCGCGTGCCGCCGCTCCGCGAGCGCCTCGAGGACATCCCCATCCTCATCGATCATTTCCTCGGCATCTTCGCGGCGCGCTACTCGCGCGACCGGCGCAGCGTCTCGCGCGCCGCGCTGAAGCGCCTCGCCGCGTACGCGTGGCCGGGCAACGTGCGCCAGCTCGAGAACGTGCTGCTCAACGCGTGGGTGCTCAGCGAGAAGGACGAGCTCGAGATCGACGACTTCGAGCTGCCCGAGGGCCGGCGCGCGGAGGCGCACGCGTCGACGATCGCGCACGCGCACGCGCAGCCGGAGACCTCGCTCGACGCGCACAGGTCCGACGAGCGCGAGCGAATCCTCGCCGCCTTGACGAAGTGCAACTGGAACCGCGTGAAGGCGGCGCAGATCGTCGGTCTGCCGCGCCGCACGTTCTACCGGCGACTCAAGGAGTACGGAATCCAATGAACGACAAGCGGGCGCGGCTGGCGGTCACCATCGATGGCGCTCCGCTCGACGACGATGCGGCGCGCGCGCTCTGGGAGGCGTTCAGCGCGTGGATGGATGCGCGCGCGAATGACATGGCGGGCTTCGCGGCGGATCGCGGCTACGCGTCCGTCGCGCCGACCTACGAGCGCGGGCGCGCGGTGCTCGTCATCAAGACGAAGCAGCCCTCGTAGCGATCACGGCCTGCGCGCGCGGCCGGCGCGGCGTGACGCGCTCCATCCGCCGGCGGGGAGCAGCAACGGGAGCACGAGCAGCTGCGCCTCGGCGAGCAACAGCGCGAGCGCTGCGCCGAGCGCGGCGACGGGGCTCCCCGTGGCGCCGGAGACCTCGCGGAAGATGCCGACCGGACCGCTGAGCTCGGCGCCGGAGCGCTGCACCATGCCGAGGACTCCTTCGACGATCACGCCCGGGAACCGCACGCCCGCCACGAGCGCGTCGACCGGGCCGAGCGAAGAGCGCGTGGCGACCACGCCGATCTTGCCGTCGACGGGTGTGAGCGCGAGCGTCTGCTCGGCCGCGCCGCGCGCGACCACGATCGACATGACGCCAGGCCCGTGCGCCTCGACCGCGCGGCGGATGTCGGCGAACCTCTCGACGCGCGCCCCGTCGATCGACGTCACGACGTCGCCCGTTCGCATGCCGCTCGTCTCGGCGGCGCCGCCCGGCATGACGTGCACCGCGGTGGTCGTCCCGTAGCCGCCCATCAGCGCCGAACCGATCGCCGCCACCGTGGTGAGGAACACGTACCCCGCGACGAGCGCGCCGACACCGACTCCGATGCGCGCGCGCCACGGGACTTCGAACGGCGGCTCGGGTCCGATGAAGCGCGCCTCGCGAATGCCCATCAAGCCGAAGAGGAGCCGCCGCACGGCGCGGACGAGCGCGAGGTCGACCCCCGCGACGAGGACGAGCGCGATGAGCATCGAGGTCGACGGCCGACTCAGCGCGTCGCGTGCGCGTCGCAGCGCTGCCGATCGTCGCCGCCGTCGAGCGACATCGCGCCGCACACGTCGCACACGCAGAGGTTCGCCTCGTAGTCGCCGCGGTGCGCGAGGACGTCCGCTGCGAGGAGCGCGAGGACGATGTCCGACAGCGCGTCACCCGGGCGCGGGATGGCCGTATAGCCCCCGCGCGAGGAGTCGCGGCGCACGCGCCCGGTCACGAGCGCGGCGACGAGGAAGCCGTCGCGCGCGGGCTGGGCGACGAGCCCGCGCGCCGCCTCGAGCACGCGGTCGCGAGCGAGCGCGACGATCTCGCCGAACGGCTCGTCGCGGCCTGCGCCGTGGAGCGCGGTCGCGCCCGCGCCAGGCTCCTGCACGGAGCGACGGAGTCGGCCGTCGTGTGCGGCGAGCACGCCCGCGCTCGGCGTGCTCTCGTCGATCCACCTCGCGAGATCGGTGCGCTGCATGGGCCCGCACGACGCGCTGACGAACGACGAGACGGCGACGAACGAGGGCCGACCGCGCGCGCCGGGCGGCGTCCGCACCTCGACGGACGACGACTTACGCATCTCCTGCGACGCGGGCGCGCTCATCGGCGGATCGAGCTCGAAGTCGTCGGGCGCGGGCTCGGCGCGCGCGGCGTCGCGCCGAGGCTGCGAGGAGGCAGGCGGCGACGCGACGCCGCCACGGAGCGCAGAGATGCGCGTCGTGTAGCCCCGCCCGCTCTTCTTGCTCGCGTTCACCAGGGAGCCCTTTCCCCTGCCGCCTCGAGAGACCCGCAGCCTATTCGACGCCGAGATCCGCGACCTTCCCGAGGTGCTTGGCGGTCAAGAGGAGCAGGACGACGCCGGTGCGGCGATCGGCCGCGTTGTAGTTCTCGAACTTGAGCGGCGTGCGGCTGAGCTCGCCGTTGGGGTCCATCGTGACGACGACGCCGTCGCTCCCGATGCGGATCGCGCCCTTCTCGTCGGTGGCGTCGCCGTCGCTGTTGAACTTCAGCTTGCGCGTGAGCTCGGGGCCGGTGATCGCGCCGTCGGTGCCGATCTCGAGCGCGACCTTGCCCTTCTCGTCGAGGATCTTGTTGCCCTGGATCTTGCCGAGCGGCTCCCCCGACGGGCCGATGACCGAGCCATCCGGCTTGAGCTCGACGAGCGGCACCGGCCTCTCGTGCCCGCGCTGCGTGAGCTGCATCGACGCCGGCGTGAGCGGGGCGCCGGGAGCGACGGGCGGCGCCGATGGCGCGCACGAGCACGTAGCCGCGGTGACGGCGAGGAGGGCGGAGAACGCGAGGGCGAAGAGGCCGGAGCGCATGCGGTACACGGTAGTTGCCCGAGAAACGCCCCGTCAATCGTCGCTCGCCGTGCGCGCGAGATCGACGAGCCCAGCGGGACCTCGGGCGCAGCGCCCTCGCTGCCCCGACCCCTAGAACGAGCCGGAGATCCCGAGGCCGCCGCCGGCGCTCGACGCGGACGCCGCGTGCATCGAGCCGCGCTCGACGGCCGGCGCGGGACCCGAGAAGTCCGGGCGCAGCGTCACGCCGCCGAGGTGCACGTCGAAGCGCGCGGAGTCCTTGGGCGCGGAGCTGCCCGTCTTCAGCAGGATGCCCTCGCCCGCCAAGGCGAGGCCCGCGATTTGGACGACGCCCTCGAACGCGAGCATGACGCCGCGGAAACCCTTCAGCGCGCCGCAGTCCGGGTTCACCGTGCCGCACGCGTTCTGGCCGAGCGCGATCCAGGGGCCCGCGACGGGAATGGCGAGCGCGGTCGACCCCGGCACGTCCGGCGAGGTGCGCGCGACGAGCATCCCGAGGCCGTAGGCGCCGCCGGCGACGCCGAGCCCGCCGAGGATGATCGGGATGCGGACCGAGCTCGGCGGGGAGCGCTCGGGCAACGCGTCGCTCGCGTCGTCGGCGCGCGCGGCGTCGGCGAAGAGGCCCAGCGCGAGCGCGGCGGCGGCCGCGACCGATGCGATCGACGCGCGCGACATCTAGTGCTTCTTGCCCTTCGTGTCGGGCGGCGCGGCCTTGCCCGCGATCTTGACGTGCGTCGTCATGTCGAGCGGGGCGCCCTCGAACGGGACGATGATCTCGTCCAGGTACGCGCGCTTGATGCACGCCTCGATCGGCGTGCCGGCGAACGGCGGCCCGACGCTCGCGTCCACGGAGCGGCCCTTCTTGCCGTCGAACGTGACCTTCACCTCGGCGTCGCCCGAGGGCGCGTTCGGCACGACGTCCGGACACTGCACGGCCTTCGTCGAGCCGCGCCGCAGCGCGACCTGGATCTGCTCGGACTGCTCCCTGTTGAGGCGACCGCCGCCGGGCGCGTCGCTCGCGGGAGCGCTCGGCGGCGTGTCGCTGACGGGCGGCGCGTCGCTCGAGGGCGTGTCGCCCGCGGGCTTCGACGCGGCTGGCGCTTCGCCGTTGCCAAAATCGTCGGATGCGTTCGCCTGCTTCGGAGGTCCACCGCAGCCGACGCTCGCGGCGACGAACGCCGCGGCGACCATGCACGTTGGAGCTTTCACCCTCGAACCCTAGCGCGACCGCTCCGCGACGCACAAGCGCGGCGCGCGACCGCTATAGTTGCGGCGTGAAGCGAGCAGGATTCGGCCGTCGCCGCTGCCGCGCCGTGGTGTGTCGCGCGCTCGCGCTCGGCGCCGCGTTCGGCGCGATGGTGACGAGCTCGGCGCCTGCAGCGTCCGACCCGGTCGATCGGGCGCCCGCCGCGCAGGCCGACGGCCGCGCTGCCGAGGCCGTCGACAAGCTCGCCGCAGAGGTGAAGGCCTGGGGCGGCTCGCTCGGGGTCTTCGCGATCGACGTCGAGACGGGCGGCGCGCTCGTGGCGCGCGGCGAGCACGCGCCCTTGAACCCCGCCTCGAACGCGAAGCTCGCGACGGCCGCCGCCGCCCTCCGCACGCTCGGCCCCGGGCACCGCTTCGTGACGGGCCTCTACGGCAAGATCACGAAGGACGCGGTCGACAAACTCGTCCTCCGCGGCGACGGCGATCCGTCGCTCGGCGCGCGCGACGTGCGGGCGCTCGCCCACGAGCTCAAGGCGTTCGGCGTGAAGCGCGTGCGCGCGCTGCTCGTCGATCAGAGCGCGTTCGACGATCGCTACGTGCCGCCTGCGTTCGAACAGCAGCCGAACGAGTGGGCCGCGTTCCGCGCGCCCGTCTCGCCCGTGTCGCTCGACGAGAACACGGTGACGTTCACCGTGCGACCGACGAAGCGCGGCGAAAACGCCGTCGTGGCGGTCGATCCGCCGGGCCTCGTCGAGGTCGCGGGCAGCGTGGCGACGACGGCGAAGGGCGACGCCGAGAAGGTCACGCTCTCGCTCGAGCCGCGGGGATCTCGCCTCGCCGCGAAGCTCGGCGGCACGGCGCCCGAGGGGCGCGCGGCCGTGTTCGTTCGGCGCGTCGACGACCCGAGGCTGCTCGCCGGGCTCGCCCTCCGCGCCGCGCTCGCCGAGGAGGGCATCGAGGCGCCCGCGCCCGCGCTCGGCGGCGAGCGCGAGAGGCGCCTGCTGGCGTCGCACCTGTCGCCGCGCCTCGCCGAGCTGCTCTTCGCGCTCGGCAAGGACAGCGACAACTTCTATGCGGAGACGATCTTCAAGGCGATGGCCGCGAAGAAGCGCGGCGAGCACGAGGCGCCCTCCGGCGACGCGCCCGCGGCCGCGACCGACGCGGCCGAGGTCGTCACGCGCGAGCTCAGCGCGCTGCACGCCTTCGAGCCGGGCGTCGTCATCAAGAACGGCTCCGGCCTCTTCGACGCGAACCGGACGACGCCGTGGGCGCTGGCGGAGCTCTTACGCAGCGCGTACCGCGCTTCCGACCTCGAGCCCGAGATGGTCGCCCAGCTCTCGATCGGCGGCGTCGACGGGACGCTGCACGGCCGCTTCAAGAGCTGGGCGGCGACGCGCGCCATCCGCGCGAAGACCGGCACGCTCGACGCCGTGGCGGCGCTGTCAGGCTACGTGCTCGGCCCGCCCGGGAAATCTCCCGTCGCCTTCACGATCGTCGCCAACGGCATCTCCGGCCACGTCGGCGCAGCTCGCCCGCTCATGGACAAAGTGGTCGAGGCCCTCGCCGAGCAGCGCTGGCAGGGCGTCGCCCGCTGAACACAAAACGAAGCCGCCGAGCGAGGCCATGCCCGCTCGGCGACTGCGTTCCGGTGCGTCAGCCCCACGCTCGCCGGTCAGAATCGACCGAGCGCGGCGAGGTGGGATTTGCCGCCGCGTGCGGCCCCATCGTCGATCAGAAGTCGCGCATCTGCTTGCGGATCTTGCCGAGCGCCTGCTCCTGGAGCTGACGGATGCGTTCGCGCGACAGGTTGTACTTGTCGCCGATTTCCTTGAGCGT
>DASYCF010000316.1:0-9062 GCA_036500365.1 Byssovorax sp. | reverse complement strand
GCGATCAACAAAGACGCCGAGGCGCCGATCTTCCAGGTCGCCGACTACGGCCTCGTCGCCGATCTGTTCGTCGCCGTGCCCGAGCTCGTGAAGGCCATCCAGGCCGCGCGCGCCTGACTCACTCCGCTGCCTCTCGCGCCGCCCCGCCGCGCGCCCAGCTTCGATGCTCGGCGCGCGGTGTGCATTTCGGCGCGCATCGACCGCGCCCTCGCGATCTGCGGGGGCCCGCCGACGGAGATCCACATGCCCGAGAAAGAGACGAAGCGCCGCGCGAAGAAGGACAAGTCCGAGGGCAAATCCTCGAGCACGCAGGCAGGGGAGTACGTGCGCGAGGAGATGCACCACATCCGCGAAGGCAAGCACGGCGCGCGCAGCACGAAGCAGGCGATCGCCATCGGCCTGTCGAAGGCGCGCCGCGCCGGCGTCGCGCTGAAGTCGCCCAAGGGCGGGGCCGCGAAGAAGGCCGCGGACCGCGACACGGCGAAGGGTCGGTCCCGGTCGAAGAAGCGCCCGAGCCCGACGCGCAGCCGCGCGGCGAAGAAGGCGCTGAGGCGAGAAGGTCACAGCGCCGCCTCACATGAGGCGATCTCGCGCCAGGCGAAGAGCGCCGCGAAGCGCCGCCCCGCGAGCTCGCGCTCGGCCGCCGCGAAGAAGGGCGCCCGCACGAAGGGCGCCGCGAAGCGCTCGGCGGCGGCGAAGAAGGCCGCCCGAACGCGCGCCCACGCGGAGGATTGATCGACGCGTCTCAGCCGCGGAGCTCGTCGGGGATGCGCTGCTTCGTCTCGAAGTACTTCGCCCACGCGTCCTTCCTCGCGAGCCAGCGCGCCGCGTTCGCGATGGTGATCTCGGCAGGGTGTACGTGGCGGACGTCCGCCCAGCGAATCGGCCAGGCGACGGGCACGCCGGGGCGCGCGCGCGGTGAGTAGGGCAACACCGCCGTCGCGCCGTCGCCGTTGCGGAGGTAGTCGACGAAGACCTTGCCCTTGCGCGCTCCCTTCGACAGAACGGCCGTGTAGGCGCGCGGCTCCTCGTGCGCGAGGCGCAGCGCGACGGCGTGGGTGAAGCGCTTCACGTCGGCGAAGGGCGCGTCGGCGACGATCGGCGCGACGACGTGCAGCCCCTTGCCGCCCGTCGTCTTCACGAAGCTCACGAGGCCGAGCGCGCGCAGCGTCTCACGGACCGCGAGCGCGGCGTCGACCACGCGCGAGAACGGCAGCCCTTCGTCCGGATCGAGGTCCATCACGATGCAGTCGGGTCGACCGACGTCCGGCAAGCGCGCGCCCCAGCCGTGGAGCTCGACGGCGCCGAACTGCACGAGCGCGAGCAGGCCCTCCGCGTCGTCGACGTACAGCACCTCGTGCGCGCCGACCTTCGCCCCGCGGATCGACGCGGGCATGCCGGGCGTCCGGCGCTTCTGGAAGAAGCACGCCTCCTCGTCGCCCTTCGGACAGCGCACGAGCGCGAGCGGCCGCGCCGCGGCGTACGGCAGCATTCGCGCGGCGACCGACGCGACGTAGCGCGCGAGGTCGCCCTTGGTCGCGCCGCTCTCGTGATCGATGACGCGATCCGCGTGCGTGACGGCGACGCGAGGCTCGGTGGCGACGCGCGGCTTGGTGGCCTTCGCGGCGCGCTCGGCGCGGGCCGGACGCGCCTTCTTCGCCGGCGTGATCTCCGGCCGCTCGCGCACGACCGAGCTCGCGGGCTTGTCGTCGCGCAGGCCGACGAACGACGCGTGCCGCACCTTGCCCGAGCGAGTCCACTCGGCGAAGCGGACCTCCGCGACGAGCTCGGGCTCGACCCACCGCGCGCCGGGCTGCTTGCCGACGTCCTTCGCGGCGGGGCGATCGACGGTGAGCGGCGCGAGCCTCCGCTCGAGGTCGGCGAGGCTCTTGGCGCTGAAGCCCGTGCCGACCTTGCCCGCGTAGCGGAGCTCGCCGCCGTCACGCACGGCGACGTGCAGCGCGCCGATCGCGCGCGCGTTCGTGCGGCTCGGCGCGGTGCCGACGATGACCATCTCCTGCCTGTGCGTGACCTTGATCTTGAGCCAGTCGCGCCCACGCCCCGCGCGGTAAGGGCGATCGGCGCGCTTCGCGACGAGGCCCTCGAGATCGTTCGCGCGCGCGCCCTCGAGGAGCTTCTTCGCGTCCTTCGCGGGCGCAGAGGGCACGTCGAGGAGGGCGCCGTCGACGCCCTCGACGATCGACGCCAGGATCGCCTTGCGCACGCGGAGCGGACGCGCGCGAAGATCCTCTCCGTCGACGAACAGGAGATCGAACGCGTAATAGACGATCAGCCCGCGCGCGCCGCCCTTCGACAGCGCGCGCTGCAACGCCTCGAAGCGTGGGACCCCGTCCGCGTCGAGCGCGCAGAGCTCGCCGTCGAACACGGCAGACGTCACCCGGAGCTTGCGCAGGGCGTCGCGGACGCGGGGCGCGCTCGTCGTCAACGCGGCGCCGCTCCGCGACGCGATCTCGACCCCACCGTCGTGGAGACGCGCGATCGCGCGGTAGCCGTCGAGCTTGGGCTCCACCACCCAGTCCTCGCCTCGCGGCGGCTCGTCGACGAGCGTCGCGAGCTCGGGCTCGTACGACCGAGCAGCGCCGGGCGCCGCGAGCGCGGTGACGTCGGGCTCCGACGCGGCGATCGCGTGCTCGTCCTTCGCCTTGAAGAGGAGCCAGCCGCGCTGCCCTTCGCGGCCCCCCTTCGACCGCACGAGCGCGAAGCGGCCGCGGAGGCGATCGCCCGCGAGCACGAACGAGAGGTGCCCCTTCGCGAGGCCGGCCGCGGGATCACCGATCGGCGTCCACGTGCCGGCGTCCCACACGAACACCCAGCCTCCGCCATACTCGCCCTTCGGTATCGCGCCTTCGAAGCTGCCATACGAGAGCGGGTGGTCCTCGACCTGGACGGCGAGGCGCTTCTCGCCGACGACGAGGCTCGGCCCCTTCGGCACGGCCCAGCTCTTGAGCACGCCGTCGAGCTCGAGGCGCAGATCGTAGTGGAGCCGCGATGCCGCGTGCCGCTGCACGACGAACGCGAGCGTCGCGCCGCGCGCCGCGACCTCGCCGCGGGGCTCGCGGGTCGAGGCGAAGTCGCGCATGCCGCGGTAGCGACGGAGCGGGTCGCGATCGCTCACGCGGCGGCCTTCCGGCGCTTTTTCGGTTGCGCCTTCGCCGTCCGCGCGACGCTCTTCTCGAGCAGCGCGAGGAGGTCTCCGTGCTTCGGCGCCGCCGCGGCCTTCGCGCGCGGCGCGGCGATTCGGCCGGTCTTCGCCTTGCGCTCGATCGCCTTTACCAGAACGTCCTTGTACGTGTCCTTGTACTTCGAAGCGTCCCAGTCACCGGCGAGGCCGTCGATGAGCTGCTCGGCCACCGCCTGCTCACGTGCGCTCACGTCCGACTTGCCGGGGAGCTCGTCGGCGATGGTCTTCACGGGGACGAGCTCGTGCTCGAAATGGAGCAGCTCGAGGCGGAGCGCGTCGCCCTCGGGCACGATCGCGGTGAGGTGCTGGCGCGTGCGCAGCACGACGAGCGCGACGGCCGCCCGCCCGGCCTTCCTCATCGCGTCGCGAAGCACACCATACGCGCGCTTGCCGTTGCGCTCCGGGACCAGGAAATAGGACCTCGCGTAGAACTCGAGCGGGATGTCGGCGACGGCGACGAAGTCCTGGATGTCGATCGTGCCGGTCGCCTCGACGCTCGCGCGCTCGAAGTCCTCGTCGTCGAGCAGGACCATGTCGCCGCTGTCGAGCTCGTAGGCCTTCGCGATCTCCGCCCAGGGGACCTCCTCGCCGGTGTCCTCGTTGACGCGCCGGTAGCGGATGCGCGCGTGATCGCGCCGGTCGACCTGATGAAACGTCAAGTCGTCGCTGCGCTCGGCGACGACCACGCGCACGGGGATCTGCACGAGGCCGAACGCGATCGAGCCCTTCCAGAAGGCGCGCGAGGCGTGAGGCTCCTCGTCGCCGCCGCCGCCGCGCTTGCGCTTCGCGGTGTGGAACGTCCTCGACTTAGCGCCCTTCGAGGCGGGCTCGGCGGCGCGGCGGCGGCGGGTGCGGCGTTGCATGCCACGGGTGCGAGCGACGGCCGTGCCACCTCGCGCGCCCTCGTCGACGCGGCGAATGCGGGCGGTACGGCGTGGCGATCCTGCACGGCGCCGCGCCCCGCGGGACGCGAGAGCGCCACAGCCGCCGCGCGGTAGAGGCGGCGCGCGCGCGGGCGTCGGCCCGACGTCGACGTCGTTCGCGCCGCGGATCCTGCGACGGGCGCCGCCCTACGACTCCGCGCGCGCCGCGGCTCACGAGCGCCCGCCGGGCACCGGGCAGGCATCGAAGGCGGCGGAGCGCGGCCGACGCGGGTCGGCGAGCGCCCGAGGCGCACCAGGCGAGCCCAGGAGGGTCGACGCGCGGACGAGGTGGCCGGCGGCGGCGCGCGTGCGCACGCTCGACGCCATGCTCGAGCCCCGCGGCGCGGAGCCGCCCGTCTACGATGATCTGCCCGACAACGCGCTGCTCGATCGCATCCGCGAGGGCGGCCTGCGGCTCTTCGAGATCTTCGCGCGGCGCAACGCGCGGCGCCTCTACCGCGCGGCCCGCGCGATCCTGCGAGACGACGCCGAGGCCGAGCGCGTCGTGCGCGACACGTTCCTCCGGGTGCGAGCGTGCCCGACGGAGCTCCACGGCCGCGCGCGCCTCTCGACGTGGCTCCTCTCGCTCGCCGTCCGCGAGGCGAGGGCGAGGGCGAGGGCGCGCGGTGAACCGCGCGCAGACCGCCCCGACGCGCCGGACCTCGAGCGGGCCATCGACGCGCTGCCGGACGGGCTCCGGGCCGTCTTCGTCCTGCGCGCGCTCGACGAGCTCAGCATCTCGGAGACCGCCGAGGTGCTCTGCGTCTCGACCGACGCGGTGCGCGAGCGGTTCGCGCGCGCGGTGTCGCTGCTGCGGCCCGCGGTCGGGCGCGCGTCGGAGGTGCCCTTCGCGCTGCCCGTGGCGCGGCGCGAGCGCGTCGTCGGCGCGGCGCTCCGACCGATGCCGCGGCGCTCGGACGCCGCCGAAGTCAGCGCTGAGACGCGAGCGCGACGGCCGTGAACGTCGTCGCGCTGCCGATCTGCGACGTCTCGCCGAGGGAGCCCGCGACGAGCCTCGTGTGCGTGACGACGCCCGTCGACGCGACGTACGCGATCTCGGCCTCCGCCGAGCCGACCCCGGGCGCGATGGCGGGCGGCGACGCGAGCGCGACCGACGGCGACGACAGCGGCGCCGACGCCGCCCAGAGGCCGGTCGACGCCGACCACCGCGCCGCGTAGCCAAAGCCGTCCTGTCCCTCGTACACGAGCTCCGCGTCGCCGCTCGGCAACGCGGCGAGCGCCGGGGTGCCGCTCGAGAGCGCGCCGGCGACGACGACGGGCTGCGTCCACCCGGCCGACGAGTGCGCCGCGAACTCGATCGCGTGCGCGCCGTCGACGAACACGAGGAGCCAGTTGGTCGACCCCGGCAGGACGACGAGCGCGGGCGAGAAGAGCGCCGCCTGGCCGACGGTGAGGTGGGACTGCGCCGTCTGCCAGAGGCCGTTCGTGCGCACCTGCGTGTAGACGTTCGCGTCGTCGCCCGTGTACGCGAGCAGGTCGTCGGCGCCCGTGCGCGCGATCGCGGCCGCCGTCGGGCCGAAGCTCTGCACGCCGGACGCGCTGACCGCTTCGTCCGTCACGCTCCACGTCGTGTCGCGCCGATCGAAGAAGAACTTGTTCATGCCTTGACCGATCGCGCCCTGGAAGACGAGATCGATGAGGCCCTGGCCGCCGCTCATCGACGGAGGCGAGAGCGTCTGATCCGCGGCGAGCTGCGCGAGCGGCGTCCACGTGCCCGCGCTCCAGAGCGTGAAGTCGAGCTCACCGCCGTTCGACGTCGAGCGCACGCCCGCGCACGCGGTGCCGTCGCCGTCGAACGTGATCGCGGGCGGGTCGGTGCTCGCGCCGCCGAGATCGGTCGTGACCCACGACGCCGTGCCCTGGTCGTAGCGCGCGCCCTCGATGCCGTCGGCGCCGACGGCGATCGCGACGAGGTGCTGCACGACCGCGCCGCCGCCTCCGCCCGTCGACGACGCGCCGCCCGCGTTCGCGCCGCCCGCGCCGCCCGCTGCGTCCCCGCCAGCTCCGCCGCCGCCGCTCGCGTGCCCGCCGCCGCCGGTCGCGCCGGTCGACGCGCTGGCCGACGCGGACGACGACGCGCTCGACGAGGACGTGATCGACGAGGACGACGACGACGACGCGCTCGTGACGCTCGTCGGCGGGCTCAAGGCGGAGCCTCCGCCGCCCTCGGCGCCGCCGGTGTTGCTCGTCTCGTTGCCGGCGGCGCACCCGAGCGCCAGCGCGGCGAGGACCGCGGGCGCCGCGCGCCGAGCCCCGCGAAGACGGACACGACTCGTGGATGCGAGTGAAGACATGCGCGCAGTCTATCCGACCTCGCGAGGCGCCGCGCGGCGCCGCAGGAGGCGACGGCGCGGGGCGCGCTGGTGTAGCGTGCGCCCGTGCGAAGGCTCCGCTCACCGGCGTTCATCGCCGCCGCCGCGCTCTCGCTCGCGCTGCCTCGGTCCGCGCGCGCGCAGCCCGACCAGCCCGCCCCGCTGAAGGATCCCGCCTCGCCGAAGGACGCGCCCGCGATCGACGACAAGGGCGAGGCCAAGCCCGAGAAGGCGCCCACGGCGACGCCGCCCGCGCCGAGCGCCGTGCCCGCGCCGCCGCCCCCGCCGTCGTCTCCACCCGCGAGGCCTTTGCCCGGTCCGGCCGACGCGCCCGCCGCGCCGCCACCCGGTGGCTTCGAGTTCGGCTCGTACGGCCGCGTGGTCGCCGCCACCGATCTCCACGGCCAGCCGGGGCACGACGCCGACGTCGTCGCGCACGGCTCGCGCTTGGACGAGGGCAACTACGTCGAGCTCGAGCTCCGTCGTGAGGACTACTGGAAGAAGACGCAATCGACGACGCGGCTCGTCGCCACGCTCGCCTTCGCCGATCCGTTCTTCCACTACGACGGTCAGTTCTCGATCCAGGCCGCCGTGCGGAACCTCTACATCGAAGAGCGCGACCTCCTGGTCAAAGGCCTGAGCGTGTGGGCCGGCTCGCGCATGTATCGCGGAGACGACATCTACCTCCTCGACTGGTGGCCGCTCGACAACCTGAACACGATGGGCGCCGGCGTGCGCTACGACGCGCCCACGCACACCACCGTGGCCCTCCACGTGGGCGTCGAGCAGCCCGCGAGCGGGTTCTTCAAGCAGATCGTGCCCGAGGCGAGCGTCTACGACCAACCCGGCGAGACCGACGTCGCGGTCTTGAACCGGCAAGAGGCCATTGGCAGCCTGCGCCTCCAGCAGATCGTCCCCCTCGGCAAAGATGGCCTCGGCGGCCTCAAGGGGGTCTTGTACGGCGAGTACCACACGCTCGCCGAAGGCCAGGAGCAGACGTCCGTACCCAACGTCTTCCAGGACATGCCGGCGGAGAGCGGCGTCGTCATCGGCGCGCAGCTCGGCGCGTTCACCGGCGTGCGCGACACCCACGTGAACCTCTTCCTGCGCTACGCGACGGGCATCGCCGCGTACCCCGATCTCACCGAACCGTTCGAGCTCTCGCCGCAGCGCACGACGAGCGGCGCGCACGAGGCGCTCGCGGCGCTCGGCGCGAACTACGAGGTCGGCGCGTTCGGCGTCATGCTCGCGGGCTACATCCGCTCGTTCCGCGACGCGAGCCCGGCGCTCGACTACGACGACGTCGACGAGGGCATCGTCATGGCGCGCCCCGCCGTCTTCTTCGGCGAGATCGCCGGCCTCGCCTTCGAGGCGTCGTATCAGGCGCAGCAGCGCGGCGTCGTCACGCGGGTCGGCACCGACGGCACGCTGAACCACGACCCCGCAGGCCCCGTCACGGCGCGCATCGGCCGCATCGGCTTCATGCCGTTCCTCTCGCCGGCCGGGCGCGGCAACTACTCGCGCCCTCAATTCCGCATCATCTACTCGGCCGCGTTCCGCAACGACGCCGCGAAGACGCTCTATCCGCTGAACGACGTCGCGGGCCTGCGCAGCGTGGAGCATTTCCTCGGCGTCGGCGCCGAGTGGTGGTTCAACTCGACGAGCTACGGAGGCAGCTGACGGTGCGCACGACTCCCCTCCTCCTCGCGATCCTCGGCGCGGCGGGCCTCTCCGCCACGACGGGATGCATGCAGTTCGACGACGGGCTCACTGGCCACGTCGACCTCGCCCCGCACGTGACGGACTGGCGTGAAGAGATCATCTACCAGGTGATCATCGACCGCTGGGCCAACGGCGACGACGGCAACGACATCGACGTGAACGACGCCGCGCCCGGCAGCTACCACGGCGGCGACTGGGCCGGCCTCGAGCAGCACCTCGACTACATCAGCGACCTCGGGGCGACGGCCATCTGGATCTCGCCCGTCGTGAAGAACGTCGAGAACGACGCGGGCTTCGCCGGATACCACGGCTACTGGTCACAGGACCTCACCCAGCCGAACGAGCACTTCGGCGATCTCCCCGCGCTGCGCAGCCTCGTCTCGTCGGCCCACGATCGAGGGCTCAAGGTCATCCTCGACATCGTGACGAACCACATGGGGCAGCTCTTCTATTACGACATCAACGAGAACGGCCAGCCCGACGACTCCGTGCAAGGGAGCGGTCAGAACGGTCAGAGCCCCGTCGTCCACGTGAACGAGTACGACCCCGACTTCGATCCTCGCGGCGTGCAGGCCTACTCGTCGCTCGGCCCGAGCGGGCCCGCGCCCGTCATCTTCCTCTACGACCCGGCGACGAACCACATGCCGCCGTGGCCCGCCGTGTTCCAGAACCCGCTCGCCTACAACCGCAAGGGCGGCACGTACGACTTCAACGATCCCGACCAGCTCTTGCACGGCGACTTCCCCGGCGGCTTGAAGGACGTCGACACGACCCGCTGCGACACGAAGGCGGCCTTCGTCGACTCGTACGCGGCGTGGGTCGAGGACACGGATCTCGACGGCTTCCGCATCGACACGGTGAAGCACGTCGAGCGCGAGTTCT
>DASYCF010000315.1:0-3285 GCA_036500365.1 Byssovorax sp. | reverse complement strand
CCGCGCGTCCCCGAGCCCGTCCGCGCCGCGGCGTTCCAGATCCACGCCCCGAACGAGGTGCTCGATCACGTCGTCGAGGCCGAGGGTCGCTTCTTCGTCGTCCGCCTCTCCGGGCTCACCGCCGCGCGCAAGAAGAGCTTTCAAGAGTCCGACAAGCAGATCCGCGTGATCCTCCTCCAGGAGCGCATGGGCGCCGCCGACAAGGCGCTCGAGGACGAGCTCAAGAAGAAGATCCCCGTGCAGATCGACGAGGCCGCGCTCGCCACGGTCAAGGTGTCGATGCCGACGAAGGAGCAGGTCGCCGCGCCGCCGATGCCGAGCGCGCCCGAGCCTACGTCCGCGGACCGAACGAATGCGCCGCCCGCACCGCCCAAGCCCGCCGCGGCGCCCTGACGCCAGCGACGCCGCCGCGCGCCGCGCGTTGCCGATCGTGGCGACTCCGCCGCGGGGCGCGAGCGCTGGCGACGCGAAGCCGAGCCGCGGCGCGCGATGGACGCGCGAGCTCGCGCGGTCGATCGTCGGCGTCGACGCGCTCGCCGCGGCGATCCCGCTGACCGACGACGAGCTCGCCGGCGCGCGTCGCGCCGAGCGCGAGGGCCTGCCCGTGCGCGTCACGCCGCACTACCTCGCGCTCGTCGATCGCGACGATCCGCGCTGCCCCGTGCGCCTCCAGTGCGTGCCGCGCGCGAGCGAGGCCGTCGTCAGCGAGGGCGATCTCGAGGACCCGCTCGGCGAGGTCGCGCACGAGGTCGCGCCGCACCTCGTCCGCCGCTACCCCGATCGCGCGCTGCTCCTCGCGACCGATCGTTGCGGCGTCTATTGCCGGTTCTGCACGCGCTCGCGCATGGTGGGCGACGGAGGCGGCGCCGTGTCGCTCGAGAAGCTCGCGCCGGCGCTCGCGTGGCTCGAGGCGAACCCCGAGGTGCGCGACGTCATCGTGAGCGGCGGCGACCCCCTCACGCTGTCCACCGCGCGGCTCGAGCGGCTCGTCGCGCGCGTCCGCGCCATCCCGAGCGTCGAGACCATCCGCCTCGCGACGCGCGTGCCCGTCACGCTGCCGTCGCGCGTCGGCAAGGAGCTCGTGCGCGCCCTCCGGCCGCACCACCCGATCTGGGTGATGACGCACTTCAACCACCCGAAGGAGCTCACGAAGGCGAGCGAGCGCGCCGTCGCCACGCTCGTCGACGCCGGCTTCCCCGTGATGAACCAGACCGTCCTCCTCCGCGGCGTGAACGACGACGCCGCCACGCTCGAGGCCCTGTTCCGCGGCCTCGTCCGCTGGCGCGCGAAGCCGTACTACCTGCTCCAGATGGACCCGGTCGTCGGCACGGCGCACCTGCGCACGCCTATTGCAACCGGAGTTGCATTGATGGAGCGGCTCCAGGGTCGCCTGACGGGCATCGCCCTGCCGAAGCTCATCGTCGACACGCCCGGCGGCATGGGCAAGGTCCCCATCGGCCCCGACTACGTCGTGCGCCGCGCCGAGGGCCGCACGACCCTGCGCACGCACCGCGGGGTCGAGGTCGACTACCTCGACCCGCCCCCTTGAGCGCTACCTCCTCGGGCCGATGCCGCGGCCGAGGGCGCGCGCGACGCGGAAGCCGAGGCCGGTGCCGCGGACGAGCGACGGGAAGCGCGAGCGGTTCGCCGCGCGGCAGTACACGTCGGTCGCGTTCCAGTTGCCCGAGCGGATGACGCGCGTCGGCGACGTGCCGCGCTCGGCGCCGTCCGACGGCTCGACCTCGGCGAGCGCGGCGTCCCACGTCGTCTCGCCGTGCACGTCGGCCATCCACTCACGCACGCCGCCCGCCATGTCGTGCGCGCCGTAAGGCGAGCAGTCGGTCGGGAACGTGCCCACGGGCTCGACCTGCGGCATGAACGGCCGCGACGCGCGCATGAGGCAGAACGTCGGGTCGAAGTGATCGCCCCACGGGAACGCGCGGCCGTCGACGCCGCGCGCGGCCTTCTCCCACTCGACCTCCGTCGGGAGCCGGATCGAGATGCCGTCGCGCTCGCTGCGCCACGCGCAGTACGCGACCGCGTCGAACCAGTCGACGAGCACCACGGGCACGCTCCAGAGGTGGCCCTGCTCGATCGGGAACATCTCGCGCGCGTCGCCCTCGATGATCTCCGGCACGGGCTCCCACAGGCCGCGCTCGTCCTTGCGCACGGCGAAGCCCTCGCTCCCGCGGAGGTCGTGCGGCGCGCGCTTCCGCGCGAGCGAAGGATCGACCTGCTCGAGGTCGTCGAGGAAGGCGCAGTACTCGCGGAACGTCACGGGGTAGCGCGCGACGGCGAAGTCGGCGACCTCGTGCGCGGCGCGCGGCAGCGACTCGGCCGCGCCCGCGTCGCCGCCGGCGACGAAGGGCCCGCCGGGCACGTAGACGAAGCCCTCGCCGATCTCGGCGTGCGTGTAGAGGTTCAGCGAGAGCTTCGTGACCTCGCCGCGCTTGAGCAGCACGGGGACGCGCACGTCCTGGCAGCCCGCGTGCTTCACGACGACGAGGTAGCTCCCCGGCGCGACGCGCGCCTCCCGCAGCGGCGACAGGCCGAGGTAGCGCGGCTCGCCCTTCACGAGCACGCGATCGCGCTCCACGTACGGGTGCGCGATGATCGCGGCGCCGGGCAGGCTCGTCTCGACGGAGAGCACCGCGTCGGTCTTCAGGAGGGCGGCGTAGCGGCCGTCGTCGAACTCGGTGACGAGCGTCTCGTAGTAGACCTGCTGCGCCGACGCGCGCTTGTTCTCGGCGTCGACCGCGCGCGACCAGTAGAGGTCGGCGAGCCCCGCGCGCGCCTCGCTGAGTTGCGGGTCGTAGGCGAGCGCCTTCGTGAAGAGCTCGATCGCCTCGGCCACGGCGCGCGCCTGATCGCGCTCGACGGCGCGTGCGCGATCCTCGAGGCCCCAGCCGGGGCGCTTCGCCTCGATCGGCTCGTGGCCCTTGATCTCCTTGAGCGCGTCGCGCGACTCGGCGAGGAGGCGCTCGTACTCGACGCCGAGCTCGCGCGTGCGCTGGATGGGCACCTCCGCGAGCCCGCAGAGCCGCCGCGCCTCCTCGCGCCGCCGCGCCTTCTCCTTCGCGCCTTCGAGGAACGCCTGCGCCTCGGCTGCGACCGTCTCGGCGCTCTCGGGGCGCTTCTTCGGGTCCTTCTGCAGCATCGCGAGGCAGAGATCCTCGAGCACGAGCGGGCAGCTCGGCGCGATCTCGGTGGGCCTGCGCGGCTCGCGCGTCTGCGTCGCGAGGATGACGGCGAGCACCGTCGCCGCGTCGAACGGGTGCTCGCCCG
>DASYCF010000314.1:0-7439 GCA_036500365.1 Byssovorax sp. | reverse complement strand
CTGGCCCGCGCAGGCGATCAGCTACAAACTCGGCCAGCGCGCGATGCTGGCGCTGCGCGCCGAGTTCCTCGCCCAGGGTGGCGCGCTCCGCGACTTCCACACGCGCGTCCTCGCCTGCGGCAACGTGAGCCTCGACCTCCTCCGCGGGCAGGTCCTCGGCTGAGGCGCTCTCCACGCGCCGTGCTAGCGTCCGCGCGCGTCAGGCAGGCGCGGAGGAGGACAGCGTGAAGGGTTCCAGGATGACCGCAGCGGCGGCTCTGTTCATCGGTGGGTTGGCGCTCGCCGCGTGCGGCGGCGACAAGGGCGGCGGCAAGGCGGCGCCCGGGTCGAGCGGCGCGGCGGCGGCCCCCGCGGGCAAGTCGGGCGGCGGCGCGGCGACGCCGGGCATCAAGGCGGGCGAGACGATCGCCGCGTCGTGCGACACCATCGCGAAGGACAGCGAGTGCGGCGAGGTCGTCATCACGGCGCCGAGTCAGAAGGCCGAGTCGATGGCCGCGATGAAGCAGCTCTGCAAGGCGCCCCCGGGTGAAGCCGCGTGCCCGTCCGCCAAGATGGTCGGCACGTGCCGCGTGATGAAGGACATCATCAACCACTACTACGCAGACGGCCCCAAGTCGTACGCGGTCGACGCGGCCAAGAAGGCCTGCGAAGGCCAGCACGGCCACTGGGTGAACTGACGGGCGCGCCGCGGCGTCACCGCGCGGGGGCGCGCCGCGCACGCTGCCTCGGCCGGTGCATCGCCGCGGTGAGCCCGACCAAGAAGACGAACGTCGCCACGCTGAGCCACGCGTACCGGTCGTCGTTCCACGTGAGCGCGATCGCGAGGATCTGGGTGAGCGACGCGAAGCAGAAGAGCGCGACCTCGAGCCCGCGCCGCACGCGCGTGATCGGCGCGGTGAGCACGAGGAACGGGTAGTTCATGCACGTGAGCTTCACGCACGCGACGATGAAGAGCTGCGACAGCGCGTACGGGATCCAGAGCAGCCGGTAGCGCCGCAGCGCGTACGCGAAGCCCGCGGCGAGGCACGCGAGGATCCCCCAGAAGGCGGGCGCGCGATCGGCGAAGCGCGCCCTGCGCTTCTCTTTCCAGACGGCGAACGGATCGATCGCGCTCGGGTCCTTCGCGTACTCCATGCGACCCGAGCCCGGCCCGCCGCCGAAGTCGTGGCTCAGGATCACCGGTAGGCCGACGTCGTTCGTGAGCGGCGTGTCGCCGCGCACCGCGGCGATCTCGAAGTAGCGCGGGTACGCGTCGGGGCCGGCGACGACGACGCTCGCGATGAAGAGCGTGATCGCGGCCACCACCGCCCCGAACCCGGCGTGCCGCAGCGCGCGTGGGAGCCGTCGTCGCCGGACGAGCAGCGCCGCGACGAAGACCGCGAGCCCGATCGCGGCCCAGCCGGGGAACCCGCGCGAGAGCCACGCGTACGCGAACGAGGCGCCGGCGAGCTTGAACCAGCGCTTGTGCGCGAGGCACGCGGCGAAGACGAGGTAGAAGAGCCAGTCTTGCCGCAGGAACGCGCCGCCGGTCCAGTAGAACGGCGCGATCGCCTGGCAGCCCCAGAGGATCATCGCCGCCGCCGACACGCGCGCCCCGAACGCCCACGCGAGCGCGGCGAACATGGCGACGAGGTAGAGCGGATCGATCAGCGCGAGGATCTGCTGGTTGAGGACGCTCGCGGGGTGGAGCGACGCGAGCACGCGCCCGGCGACGAGCCACACCGGCGTCATCGCGAAGCCGTGGTCGCGCTGCATGTCGGTCCAGTAGCGCTTGTCGGACTGCGTGCGGAAGAACGCGACGTCGGCCTTGAACGCCTCCCACCGCTCGGGCGTGAAGCGCGCCTTGCAGTTCGCGCCGGCGTCGGCGAGCACGCCGGCGGTCGGGACGAGCGTGTCGTTCTCGACGCGCCGAATCGTGGCCCCCGCCGCCGACACCTCGAGCGCGAGGTCGAGCGGCCGGTCGACGTCTTTGGCCTCGTCGTGGATCTGGACCACGCCGAGCTCCGCCTCCGCGATCGCCGTGCACGGGTAGAGGCGCTCGTAGCCGAGCTCCGGGAAGTACCGCGCGGGCAGGTACGTGTGGAAGTGCTCCCAGCGGTGATAAAACTTCGAGTAGCCGAACTTGAAGCCGTCGAAATACGCGACGAACGCCGCGAGCCCGAGCGCGAGCAAGATGCCCGTGTAGATCCACCGCGGCAGCCGCCAGCGGAGCGCGGCGACGAGCGCCTGGGTGAGGGCGGCCGTCGCGGCGACGAGCGCGATCGTCCCCTTCGCGAGATCGGCGAAGCCGATGTCCTTCATGTGGACGATCCACACGAAGAGCGTCGCGACGCCGAGCGCGCCGATGGTCACGAGCCCGACGACGAGCCACACGAGGTCGGCCAGCGGCACGCCCCCGGGTCGTGAAGGGGGCGGCGGCCCGACCGCGTACGCGTCGACGGACTCCGTGTCGCTCATCGCGGCGAGGCTAGGGGATCCCGCGCTGTCGCGACACCCGCGCGTTCTCAGCTCAGCCGGCGGCCGCCGCGCGCCTCTTCTTGGCGGGAGCGACGGCCTCGCCGCGCTGCGCGCGCGCCCGGGACCTCGCGAGGAGCGGCGCGAGGAAGCGGCCCGTGTACGACGCGGCGACCTTCGCGACGTGCTCGGGCGTGCCTTCGGCCAGGATGGCGCCGCCGCCCGCGCCGCCCTCGGGGCCGAGGTCGATGATCCAGTCGGCGCACTTGATGACGTCGAGGTTGTGCTCGATGACGATGACGCTGTTGCCCGCGTCGACGAGGCGCTGGAGCACGCTGAGGAGCTTGTGTACGTCTTCGAAGTGCAGGCCCGTCGTCGGCTCGTCGAGCACGTAGAGCGTGCGGCCGGTCTGCACCTTGCCGAGCTCGCGTGAGAGCTTCACGCGCTGCGCCTCGCCGCCCGAGAGCGTGGGCGCGCTCTGGCCGATCTTCATGTACCCCATGCCCACCGACTTCAGCATCTCGAGGATGCGCTTGATGGTCGGGAAGCTCGAGAAGAGATCGGCGCAGACGTCGACGGTCGCGTCGAGCACGTCGGCGATCGAGTGGCCCTTGAATTTGACCGCGAGCGTCTCGGCGGCGTAGCGCCGGCCGCCGCACTGCTCGCAGGGGACGTAGACGTCGGCGAGGAAGTGCATCTCGACCTTGACCGAGCCGTCGCCCGAGCACGCCTCGCAGCGGCCGCCCTTCACGTTGAAGCTGAAGCGCCCGCCGTCCCAGCCGCGCGCGCGCGCCTCGGGCAGCTGGGCGAACACGTCGCGGATGAGGTCGAAGCACTTCGTGTACGTGCCGGGGTTCGAGCGCGGCGTGCGGCCGATCGGCTGCTGATCGATCGCGATCGCCTTGTCGATCTGCTCGAGGCCCGTGAGCTCCCTGTGCGCGCCGACGCGCTCGGTCGACTTGTGGAGCGCGCGCGCGAGCGCAGGCAGGAGGATGCCGTTCACGAGCGAGCTCTTGCCAGCGCCGCTCACGCCGGTGACCGCCGTGAGCACGCCGAGCGGAAAGCGGACGTCGACGCCGCGCAGGTTGTGCTCGGTCGCGCCGAGGATCGCGAGGTGCCCCTTCGGCGTGCGCCGCGCGCTCGGGATCTCGACGCTGCGCTTGCCCGACAGGTACGCGCCCGTGAGGCTCGTCGGGTGCTTCTCGAGGTCCTCGGCGCTGCCGCTGAAGATCACCTTGCCGCCGTGAACGCCCGCGCCCGGGCCGAAGTCGACGACGTGATCGGCGTTGCGGATCGTCTCCTCGTCGTGCTCGACGACGACCACCGTGTTGCCGAGATCGCGCAGGCGCTGGAGCGTCGCGATGAGCCGCGCGTTGTCGCGCTGGTGCAGGCCGATCGACGGCTCGTCGAGCACGTACATGACGCCCGAGAGCTCGCTCCCGAGCTGGCTCGCGAGGCGGATGCGCTGGGCCTCGCCGCCGGAGAGCGTCGTCGCGGATCGATCGAGCGTGAGGTAGTCGAGCCCGACGTTGAGCAGGAACGAGAGCCGCGCCTCGATCTCGCGCACGACGCCCTCCGCGATCTGCGCGCGGCCGGGCGAGAGCTTCATGCCGCGCACGTGCGCCATCGCCTCGGCCACGGTCATCGACGTCACGTCGGCGATCGATTTGCCCCCGAGCCACACCGCGAGCGTCTCGGCGCGGAGGCGCTTGCCGTCGCACGCGTCGCAGCGCATCTCGCTCATGAATTTCTTGTACTGCTCGCGCGCCGAGTCGGAGCTCGCGGCCTGGTAGCGGCGCATGAGCGTCGGGATCACGCCCTGGTAGCGCATGCCCCACGTGCCGTGGTTCTCGGTCCCCGCCTTGCCGAACGTCACGGAGATCTTCGCGCCGTCGAGGCCGTGGAGCACCTGCTCGCGCTTCTTCGCGGCGAGCTTGTTCCACGGCGTGTCGAGGTCGACCTTGCACGCCTTCGCCACCGCGTCCGCGATGCGGAACGTCCAGCCCTCGCCGCGCGCCATGCCCGTCGCCCACGGCGCGATCGCGCCGCCGCGGATCGAGAGCTTCGCGTCCGGGATCACGAGCGAGGGATCGACCTCGAGCCGCGTGCCGAGGCCGTTGCACGACTGGCACATGCCGAGCGGGCTGTTGAACGAGAACGTCGGCGGCGAGAGCTCGGGGAAGGTGCCGTGGCACGCGCGCGCCTCGCTGAACGTGCGCGCGGTCTTCTCGCCGTCGACGCGCGCGAGCATCTCGCCCTTGCCCTCACGGAGCGCCGCCTCGACCGCCTCGGCCAGGCGCGCGCGGTCGGCCCTCCGCACCGTCACGCGATCGAGGACGAGCGTGATCGTGTGCTTCTTCTTCTTGTCGATGGTCGGCAGCGCGTCGAGCCGGTGGACGGCGCCGTCGACGTCGACGCGTGCGAAGCCGCGCTGCGTGAGGTCGTCGAAGATCTCGCGGAACTCGCCCTTCCTGTGCACCACGAGCGGCGCCTCGATCGAGATCTTCGCGCCGTCGCCGAGGTCGAGCAGCGCGTTCGTGATCGCGTCGGCGTTCTGCGACGCGACGATCTTCTGGCAGACGTGGCAGTGCTGCTCGCCCGCGCGCGCGTAGAGCACGCGCAGGTAGTCGTAGACCTCGGTGATGGTGCCGACGGTCGACCGCGGGTTCGACGACGCGCTCTTCTGCTCGATCGCGATCGTGGGCGAGAGCCCGCGCAGGTGCTCGACGCGCGGCCGCTCGAGCTGCCCGAGGAACTGCCGCGCGTACGACGACAGCGTCTCGACGTAGCGGCGCTGCCCCTCGGCGTAGAGCGTGTCGAACGCGAGGCTGGATTTCCCGGACCCGGAGACGCCCGTGAACACGACGAGCTGGCGCTTCGGCACCTCGAGCCGGTCGACGTCGAGGTTGTGCTCGCGCGAGCCGACGATCTCGATGAACTCGGGCTCGGCGGCGCCGACGCGCCCGTTCTTTGCGGCCATGCGCGGGAAATGAGCACGGCGACGGGCCCGATTGAAGCTTGCGGCCCGCGCGCAAAAGGCGCACTCCGCCGCGCCCTCGCTGCAGGACCGCGTGCGCGTTGCTTCAGCGTGTGGGTCGCGCGAGCGCGGCGGCGATCGACGAGAGCAGCTCGTGCGCCGCGCGGACGCGCGACGTGGGCACGCCGGCGAGGGCAGTCTTCACCCGCGCCTCGACCGTGCCGGATCGCAGGCCGTCGAGCCGCGTGCCCTTCGCCGTGAGCGCGAGCAGGGCGCGTCGTTTGTCGTTCGGATCGGGCCGCCGCACGATGAGCGCGCGATCCTCGAGCCGGTGCAGCACGCCGCTCATCGTGCTCGGATCGATGTGCAGGATCACGGCGAGCTCGCCGGCGGTGATGCCCGGGGCCCGCCCGACGAGCCGGAGCGCCAGCCGCTGGGGCCCCGTGACGCCGACGCTCGTCGCCATGCGCTTGGACATCGAGTTGAGCCCGTGGTCGATCGACCAGAGCACGCGCATGAACTCGAGCACCTCGCCGAGCGGCTCGCCCGCGACGTCGCCCGGCGCGCGCCGCTTGCCCTGTCGCAGCGTCGCCGCTCGGCTCATGCGCGAGACTATCGCGGACCCCGAAACCCGCGGCCAAGAAGCCTGCTCGCGCCGCGCGCCGCCGCGGATCGGCTACCCTCGCCGCCGCACCGAGGAGGCGAGCATGGGAGGCGGATCGAACGAGCTCACGGGCCCCGATTTCGAGGGCGGCGTCGCCGACGTCGAGCTGAAGGACGGCCTCGCCGTCGAGGCGGCGATGGAGCGCGGCGACCGCGCCGCGCTCGCGTCAGCCGTTCGATGAGCTCGCGGCGCTCTCAGTCTTCTTCCGGTTCGATGTCCAGGCGGAGCGGCATGCCCCACTCCTTCGCGTACTCGAGCACCTCGGCGGCCTTCGTCTCGGCGACGTCGCGCGTGTAGCTGCCGACGACGCCGCGGCCCGTCTCGTGGACCACGAGCATGAAGGCCGTCGCGCTCGCCTCGGTCAAGTAGAAGAAGCGCATCAGCACGTCGACCACGAACCACTTGGTCGTGTACGCGTCGTTGTAGAAGACGATGTGGTAGCGGCGCACCCGCTCGAGCACGCGATCGCGCTTCACCTGCGGCTTGGGGACGACGAGGGTGCCGTCCTGCTCGTCTGGCCTCGTGGGCATGGCGCCGATTGTACGGCGAGGCCGCCGTTTGCCGTAGCCCCGGGCCAAGTTTTCGGAGAACAATCGCCGGCTCATGAGGCGCACGCCCGTCCTCGCCGTGCTCGCGCTGCTCGGCGCGGGCGGCCTCGCGGCAGGGGCGCGCGCGGCGGCGGGCGGGCCGCTCGGCGCCTCGCTCGCCGCGGCCCTGCGTGCGTTCCGCGACCCCGCGCTCGTCGAGGAGCGCGCGACCGGCCCGTCCGAGGCCGTCGATTGCCGTCGTTTCGACGCCGATGGCGCGCCGAAGGCCGCCGATCTCGACGCGCAGATCGCCAAGGACTTCGAGCGCCCGCGCGACGAGGATCTCGACGATCCCGACTCCGGCGGCGTCCGCACGCTCTCGATGCCCGAGCTCGGCCTGCCGCTGACGCGCCGCACGCTCCGTTACGTGAAGTACTTCGCGCGCTCGCCGTCGGGGCGCGCGGCGTTCCAGGCTCGTTACCGCCGCTCGAGCCTCTATCGGGACCACATCGAGTTCGCGCTGCGCGAGGCCGGCCTGCCCGAGGACCTCGTGTGGCTCGCCGCGATCGAGAGCGGCTTCGATCCGCGCGCGCTCTCGCCCTCCGGCGCCACGGGCCTCTTCCAGTTCATGCCCGAGACCGGCGCACTCTACGGCCTCGATCAGTCCGATTGGGTCGACGAGCGGCGCAGCCTCGGCCGCGCGACGACCGCCGCGGTCGCGCACCTGCGCGACCTCTACGAGCGCTTCCACCGCTGGGATCTCGCGCTCGCGGCCTACAACGCGGGGTTCGACCGCGTGACGCGCGCGCTCGACAAG
>DASYCF010000313.1:0-6103 GCA_036500365.1 Byssovorax sp. | reverse complement strand
GGATGTCGGTCCGCTGCTTGAAGGTCAGGCCGAAGAGCTTGTTCGCCGCGAAGAAGATGCCGTCCTTGAGGACGCGATCGAGCTCGAAGTACGGCTTGATCTGCGCCTCGTCGAGGTCGTATTGCGCCTTCCTTACCTGCTCCGAGTAGAAGGCCCAGTCCCACGGCGCGACCTTGAAGCCGCCCTTTTGCTTGTCGACCACGGCCTGGAGCTTCGCGAGCTCGGCCTTCGCGTTGGAGACGGCGGCGGGGGCGAGGTCGCCGAGGAGCTTGTCGACGGCGGCGGGCGTCTTCGCCATCTGATCGCCAAGGATGTACGCCGCCGCGTTCGGGTAGCCGAGGAGCTTGCCGCGCTGCTCGCGGATGGCGGCGAGGCGCGTGATGACCTTCTTGAGGTCGTTCGCGTTGCCTCGATTGCCGCGCTGGATCGACGCCTTGTAGATGCGCTCCCGGAGCGCGCGGCTCTTGAGCGTCACGAGCGCGGGCTGCGTCGTCGTGTTTTGGAGGGCGATGACCCACTTGCCGTCGAGCTTGCGCGCCTTGGCGGCCTCGGCGGCGCCGGCGACGTCGGCGTCGGACATGCCGTCGAGCTCGGCCTTCGAGTCGACGACGACGGCCGAGTCGTTGGTGTCCTTGAGGAGCTTCTCCTGGAACTCGGTCGTGAGCGACGACTCCTCCTCGTTGAGCGCGCGGAGCTTGGTCTTGTCGGCCTCGCCGAGCTCGGCGCCGGCGCGCACGAAGTTCAGGTGGTAGCGCTCGACGAGGTGCATCGACTCGGGGTCGAGCCCGAGCTTCGCGCGCGCGTCGTACACGGCCTTGATCCGCGCGAAGAGCTTCGCGTTGAGGAAGATCGCGTCGCTGTGCGCGGCGAGCTTCGGCGCGAGGCGCGCCTGCGCCTTCTGCAGCGTGTCGTTCGTATTCGACTGGCCGAGGTTGAAGAAGATCTTGGTCGCCCGCGTGAGCAGCGCGCCGGTCTTCTCCATCGCGGCGAGCGTGTTCGCGAACGTCGGCGGGCTCGCGTCGTCGGCGATGCGCGCGACCTCCGCGAGCTGCTGCTTCATGCCCTCCTCGATGGCGGGCTCGTAGTCGTCGTCGTGGATCCGATCGAACGGCGGCGCCTGGAAGACGAGCGGGCTCGGCGCGAGCAGCGGGTTCACGCGCGCGAGCGGCGCGGCGGTGGCGACCGGCGGAGGCGGCGGCGCGACGGGCGGCGGCGCGGCGGGCTCCGCGCACGACACGACGAGGAGCAACGTGAAGAGCGACGCGACGCGAGAACGAGACATCGGCGATTCCTCCGAGCGGCGGGCCTCGCGTCCGGCCGCGCGGCAGGGCTGCCTTACCGCGAGCGCGCCCCGGCCGAGAGGACAAACGCGCGCGCTGCACCGTGTCCGACGAGGCGCGCCCTGTGTCTCCTCGCCCACGCCGTGGCGGCGGAAGCGCGCGCTTCGCGGCGCGGCGCGGTGGCAGAGCGCTTGCGGAGGCACGCCGTCATGCAGAGTCGCCTCCCCCTCCTCGCGCTCGCCGTCGCGCTCGCGGGCGCCGGCCTCGCCGCTGGCGCGCTCGCGACGCGCGGCGCTCCGCCCGCGGTCGCCGCGGCTCGGACGTTCGGGGCGCGCGCCGCCGCGATCGCCGACCTCGCCGGGTCCGCGACGCTCGAGGCGCCCGCCTCGCAGGTCGCTCCGACGGACGCGCCCAAAGCTGACGCGCCGCCGAGCGTCGGGCCGATCACGGCGGGCGCGCTGACGCTCACGCCGCTCGAGACCGAGCCGAAGGAGGGCGAGAAGGCGCCGACCGATCACGAGCTCGACGTGATGCGCGGCGCGATCGCCCAGGCCCCGAAGGATCGCGCCGCGCGCTTCAAGCTCGTCCGCGCGCTCATGCGCGGCAACAAGCTCGACGACGCGCTCGCCGAGGCGCGCGCGTGGCGGGAGCGCGACGCGTACAACCTCGTCGTCGTGCGGCTCGAGGGCGACATCCTCGCCGCGCTCGGGCGGAGGAGCGAGGCGCGCCGCGTGTATTCGGCCGTCGTCGAGCTGCTCCCGCGCGACACCGACGCGCAGCGCGCGCTCGCGACCGTGCTCAAGCAGAGCGGCGACCTCGCCGGCGCGTACGACAGGCTGCGCGCGGCCGCCTCGGCGACGACGGATCTGCGCACGTCGTTCGAGCTCGCCGACGTCGCCCAGCGCCTCGGCCGCGCGAGCGAGGCCGCGGACCGCTTCACGAGCATCATCGGCGCGGAGGGCGCGCACGAGTCGATCCGCTACCCCGCGAAGCAGCGCCTCGCGCAGATCCGCGCAGGCGAGCGGCGCGCCGCGATCGCACGAGGCGACGCCGACGAGGCGCGCCGCATCGGCGCCGAGATCGACGCGCTCGCCGTGAAGGGCGGCGTCGAGAACGACGTGAAGATCTACCTCACGTGGGACACCGATCGCAGCGACGTCGACCTGCACGTGATCACGCCGACGGGCGAGGAGGTCGACTACCGGAAGAAGCAGGCGAGCACGGGCGAGGCCCTGTTCGACGACGTGACGAGCGGCTACGGCCCCGAGAGCTTCACCGCGAAGAGGGCGCACCCGGGCCGCTACCTCGTGCGCGTGAACTACTTCGGCACGAGCCGCCAGACGTTCACCGAGGCGCGCGGCGAGGTCACCGTGATCCTCCACGAGGGCGGCGACGACGAGCGCAAGGTGGTGCTCCCGTACAAGCTCTTCTCCCCGAAGCAGACCGTCGAGGTCGCCGCGATCGACGTCGGCGAGGGCGCGCTCGCGCTCGGCCGGTCCACGAAGCGCGGCGCGAAGGAAGGTGCCCTGTGAACCGCTCGCTCCGACCGGCGCTCGGACGCGCCGCGCTGCTGCTCCTCGCGGGCGCGATCGGCGTGCCCGGCTGCGCTTCGCGAGCGCCCGCACCCGCGCCGGCGCCCGCGGCGGTCGTCGGTCCGCTCGCCGACGCGGTCGAGCTCGTGAGCGGCGACGCCGAGGCGCGCGCGCCCGGCGCGGCCGCGTTCTCGAGGCTCGCGAAGGGCGCGGCGACGCGCGTCGACGCGCTGAAGACGGACCGCGGCGCGACGCTCGCGGTGCGCGGAGCAGGCGGCGTGCGCGCGAAGGTGTGGCTCGCCGAGGGCGCCGAGGCGACGCTGCGCGAGGATCAAGACAGGCGCCTCGTCGTCGACGTGACGAAGGGCGAGGCGCGCGTGCGCGGCTTCGGCGACGACGCGATCGCGATCGCCTCCAAGGACGGCGCGCGCAGGGCCGAGAGCCGCGACGTGCTCGTGCACGCGCGGGCGGGCGGCGCCGAGGTCACGCCGACGATGCGCGCGCCCGACGCCGCGGCCTGGACCATCACGGGCGGCGCGCGCGAGCCCGAGGCCGCGGGCATCGGCTCGCTCCGCGTGGGCGCGAGCGACGCCGAGAGGGACCTCACGCTCGCGTCGGTGAGCGTGACCGCGCGCGTCGACGGCGACGTCGCCGAGACCGTCGTCGAGCACGTGTTCCACAACGACGGGAGCGACCGCGTCGAGGGCACGTTCCGCTTCCCGCTCCCCGAGGGCGCGACGCTCGTCGGGCTCGCGATCGAGATCGACGGCAAGATGAGCGAGGGCGAGTTCGTCGAGATCGACAAGGCGCGCCGCATCTACCAGGAGATCGTCGACGAGATGCGCGACCCCGCGATCCTCGAGTGGGAGCACGGGAGCACGTTCAAGGTGCGCGTCTTCCCGATCGAACCGCGCGCCGACAAGCGCGTCGTCATCCGCTACGTCGCGCCGCTCCGCGAGCCCGAGTTCGAGGGGGGCCCGCGCGCATACGTCTACCCGGCCGCGCCGCGCACGCCGATGACCGACGTGATCCCGCGCTTCTCGCTCGCGGTCGACGGGCGAAAGATCGTCGACGCGCAGAGCTATCGGCCGCGCGGCGAGCTCGCCGTCGACGTCGCCGCGCAGCCGAAGCCCGCCGTGATCGAGCAGCGGAGCGACGGGACGTACCTCGCAGTGCGCGTGCGCGCCGATCGCGCCCTCGCCGAGACGGCGCGCGCGACCTCGACCGCGCGACCGGACGCGCGCGCCCTGATCGTCGTGTGCGACACGTCGCGGAGCGCGCTCGAGAGCAAGGCGCTCGTCGCCGACACGCTCGATCTGCTGCTCGCCGAGCTCGGCCCGCGCGACGTGTTCACGGTGGTGGCCGCCGACGTCGACGCGCGCGACGCGGCGCCGAACCTGCTCGACGCGGGCGACGCGAACGTGGCGCGCGCGAAGAGGTTCCTCGCCGACGTCGAGCCGGACGGGGCGAGCGACGTCGGCGCGGCGATCGAGCACGCGGGCGAGATCGCGGCGCGCGCGCGCAAGGCGGACCCGTCGCGGCCCGTCGAGATCGTGTACGTGGGCGACGGGCGCGCGACGTGGGGCGAGACGGACGGCGCGGCGCTCGCGACGAAGGCGAAGGCCGCGCTCGCGGGCGCGTCGTTCGCGGCGCTGTTGCTCGGCGACGCCGACGTCGAGGCGATGACGGCGATCGCGCAGGGCGCAGGCGGCTTCGTCGAGCGGGCGCGCTCGCGCGTGGCGGTGCATCGCGCGGCGGTCGAGCTCGCGCACCCCGGGTCCGTCCCGCGCCTCGCCGCCGTCGAGATCAGCGCCGAGGGGGCCGAGGTCGCCGCGCCGCCCGTCGCGTCGATCCGGATGGATGACGAGCTCGTCGTCCCCGTGCGCGTTCCGCCGGGCGGCGTCGTCCCGGCGTCGCTCCACGTGACGGCGAGGTCGAGCGCGGGCGACGTCGCGTTCGACGCGCCGATCACGGCTCCTGCGCCCGCCCGCCGCGTCGCGCGCCGCTGGGCCGCCGCCGAGATCGCGGCGCTCGAGGGCGACCCCGCGAACAAGGACGCCGTCGTGAAGCTCTCGATCGAGCACGGCGTCCTCTCGAAGCACACGGCGCTGCTCGTGCTCGAGAACGAGGAGGCGTACCGCAAGTTCAGCATCGAGCGGAAGGCGAAGCAGCGCGCCGAGGAGCCCAAGGTCTCGGGCGCCGACCTCGAGTCGCTGAGCGGCGGCGCGCGCCTCTCGATGGACCGCGTGCAGCCGGGCGACCCGGAGCTCTTCATCCCCGCGCCGCGCGACGCGCAGCGCGTCGTCGTCGTGTTCCCGTGGGGCGAGACCAAGGAGGCCACGCTCGAGCCGGCGACGGGGCAGTGGTCGGTGCGCTTCCTCGTCGGCGTCGGCACGCCGGACGGGACGCACGTGATCGCGGTCCGCGTGACGCGCGCCGACGGCTCGGCCGAGCTCCTCGAGATGCCGTACGTCGTCGACACGAAGCGCCCCGAGCTCGACGTCACGCTCGCGCCTTCGAAGACGACGCCCGGCGCGATCGACGTGGTCGCGACGCAGCGGATCGACGACGCGCTCGTCGCGCTCGCGCGGGCCGGCGGCGCGAGGTCGACGCGAGCCGCCCGCGAGAAGGTCGCGGACCTCCAGCGCGTGCAGGTCCGCTTTCCGGACGGCGCCGTCGTCGCGCTCGAGCCGCGCGGCGCGGGCGAGCTCGCGGGCACGTGGACGCCGGGCGGCGAGATCGACGGCCCGATCAAGCTGCACGTCGTCGGCTTCGATCGCGCGCTCAACCAGACGGCCTTCGACGTCGACGCGGTCGTGACCGAGGCGGCGGCGAAGTGAGCGCGCGCGCCGCCGCGATCCTCGTCGCCGCGTCGCTCGTCGGCGGGTGCGGCGGACCGCGCGCGGACGTCGCGCGGCACGCGCCCGTCGTCGCGCACCTGGCTCTCGCGTCCTCGACGGCGGCGCGCGACGAGCCGCCCCCGACGACGCCGCTCGCCGGGGACGTCGTGACCGACCTCCGCGACGTGCGCGCGTGTGCACCTCTGGCCGACGGGCGCACGCTCGCGGCCACCGCCGGCGGCCTGTGGCTCGTCGGTCGCGGCGGGGACACGCTCGCCGTCGCGACGTCGCTCGACGGCCTGCCCGACACGAAGACGCACGCCCTCCACGAAATCGACGCCACGCGCTTCGCCGTCGGCACCGAGGGCGGCGTGGCGATCGTGGAGATCGGCGCCGCGTCGATCGCGATCGAGCGCGCGGCGGCGTCGGCTCCCGTGCGCGCGAGCGAGCG
>DASYCF010000312.1:0-10221 GCA_036500365.1 Byssovorax sp. | reverse complement strand
CGGCCTGATGCGGGAGCGTCCCCGTCAGCGCCTCGTAGAGCACGACGCCGAGCGACCAGATGTCGGCGCGCCCGTCGATGTCCTCCCGGCCGCCGGCCTGCTCGGGGCTCATGTACGCGGGCGAGCCGACGACGGTGCCCGTGCGCGTCAGCGTGAAGTTGTGCGACGTGTCGAACACCTTGCTGATGCCGAAGTCGAGGATCTTGCCGACGAGCGAGCCGGTCGGCCCCGTGGTGACGAAGATGTTCGCGGGCTTGAGGTCGCGGTGGACGATGCCGAGCTGGTGCGCCTGATCGAGCGCGCGCGCGACGCCGACGAGCATCTCGAGCAGCACCTCGGGGTCGATGGTCGTGTCGCGCCGGAGCTTCTCGTCGAGGCCCTCGCCCTCGAGCAGCTCGAACACGAGGAACGGCGAGCCGTCCTCCGCCTGGCCGAGGTCGAGGATCTCGACGATGCTGGGGCTCCGGACGCGGCCGCTGGCCTTCGCCTCGTTGAAGAAGCGCTGGAGGGCGATCGCGTCCTCGGCGACCTCGGGGCGCATGATCTTCAGCGCGACGTCGCGGTCGATGAGCTCGTTCCGCGCCGCCCACACGGCGCCGCTGGCGCCTTGCCCGAGCTGCCGTACCAGGCGGTACCGAGACTGGATGAGCTCGCCAGGGTTCAACGGTGCACCAGGATATCTCGAGCCGCCGCCCTTCCGTATTCGATCCGCCGCCCCCGGCGCAAGGGGAACGCCGCCGGCCCTGTCGAAGTCCGCTGCGCCTGGAGCCGCTGGCCAGGTCGCCGCGCGGATTTCTCGCGGGTTGTCCTCACCGTTCTCGCCCTCGCGCGGCGGCGGAGGCCCCGCCCAGCGAGCCAACACGCCCCGCCGCGAAGAGGGATCGGGCGGGATTCACGTGGCCGGTCGATCTAACCTCGCGGCGATGACCGATCCGCTCGCCGCGTTCATCGCGAAGTGGTCCGCGTCCGGCGCCGCCGAGCGCGCGAACAAGAGTGCCCGCGACCACGACGTCCTGACGCGAGCGCGGACAACCGAGGGCAGCGCCCGCGTTGCGGCCCGCGCGGCGGCATCCCAAACTCGCGCGATGAGCACCGCGGCGCTGGCGGCCGAGCCCGAGCCCATCGTGATCTTCCGCGGGGTCAACCGCGACGGTGCCACGTACGAGCTGGATCCACGCTCGTCGACGCGCCTGCGCGAGCGCTTTGGCGCCGCGGCGCACCTCCGCGCTCGCGTCTTCATCAGCCACGAGACGCGTGCCGACTACGACGACATGGACGTCGCCCTGGCCCCGCAGCTCGTGATGCTGCTGACCGGCCTGTCTGAAGATCGCCTCGCGGAGCTTGGCGGCGTCGCGTTCTACGATCCTGTGGAGGATCGGCCGCTCCATCCAGCACCGCGCTAACCACGCGACGGGGTTCCGGCGCCGACGGTGCCGGGACCACCCTCGACGACGCCTCGGCGGGCCACTGGTCCAGGTACCTCGAGACGTCCTGGCTCCAGACGGACGCCGTGTCCCGCGCGACGGTCACGTGCAGCGTCAGGTCGTCGCCCTTCGCGTCGCCGTCGCTGAGGGGGCGACGCCCGCGGCCCGATCGCGTCCTTCTGGCCTCCACGAACGCCAGCCGGACTGCCAACAGCGCAGCACGTGGGATGTCCTGACCCGAGCGCGGACAAACGAGAATCAGGGCCTCCGCCGGGTCGCCGTGGCGCCACAGGCGGGCTGGACCTTGAGGCGGATCGCCTCGCGCAGCGCGCTGGCGCACCTGATGTCGCGGCGTTGCCGGCGGTACGTCGATTGCTCCTCGGGCTCGCGTGCTCTCGCCCCGACGCTGCATTCTGCGGAGCTACCGGCGCAGAGCACGTGGCCGCCCTCTCACGGCGGCAGGGAGCTCCCCATGCTCAAGCTTTGCACCACCGGTCGCTCGTCGCTCGCGATCGCCGTCGGCCTCGCCGTCGGCATCGCGTCCGTCGGGTGTAGCGACGAAACCAACTCGGACATGAGCGCGGCGGCCACCACCGGCGCCGGCGCGAGCACGTCGACCGGGGCGACCGGCGCGGGCGGCTCGACCCTGTCGACGGCGCGCCTCCGACGCCGCGATCTCGTGAGCGACGAGGCCGGCGCGGCTCAGCGCGACGCGGATCTCGTGAACCCGTGGGGCGTGGCGTTCGACCCCGACGCTCTGACGGGTGCTTCGTTCTGGGTCGCCGACAACCACAGCGGCGTCGCGACGATCTACGACGCGAGCGGCGACAAGAGCTCGCTCGTCGTGACCATCCCCGCGATCGCGGGCGAGACGACGAGCGCGCCTACCGGGCAGGTGTACAACGGCTCGCCCCACTTCAAGGGCGACCGGTTCATCTTCGACAGCGAAGACGGCACCATCGTCGGCTGGAGCTCCGGCACGCAGGCCGTCGTCCGCGTGGATCGATCCGCCGGCCACGCGAGCTACAAGGGCCTCGCCATCGCCACGTCGGGTGCGCCTCGCCTCTACGCGACGGACTTCCGCCGCGACGGCGTCGAGATGTTCGACGGCGACTACGCGCTGATGTCGGTAGAAGACGCGTTCCGCGACGACTCGATCCCGGCGGGCTTCGCGCCGTTCAACGTCGCGTTCATCGACGACCGCGTCTACGTGACGTACGCGATGCAAGACGCCGACAAGGCCGACGATCAGCCCGGGCCCGGCAACGGGTACATCGACGTGTTCGACGCCGACGGCGCGCTCGTGAAGCGCCTCGCGTCGCGCGGCGTCTTGAACTCGCCGTGGGCCATGGCGAAGGCGCCGACGGGCTTCGGCTCCCTCTCGGGCGCGCTCCTCGTCGGCAACTTCGGCGACGGCCGCATCCACGCCTTCGACATCGAGACGGGCGAGCTCAAGGGCGCCGTCCTGAACACGGCGGGCGCGCCGCTCGTCATCGACGGGCTGTGGACCCTCACGTTCGGCCCGGGGTCCGAGCTCGTGCCGATCCCGGCGAGGCCGACGTCCGACCTCCGCTCGACGCTCTTCTTCACGGCCGGCCCCGGCGACGAGAGCCACGGGCGGTTCGGCAAGCTCGAGCTCGTCGCCCCGTAGTAGTTCTCGCCGAGGCGACGCCGCACCCGCTGGAAGAGCTGTCCGGCGGGGCGGCGCGCGCGGGCGATCTCACGTGTCGTAGTAGAGGAAGAACTCGTACGGCACCGGGCGCAGGCGCACGGCGTCGACCTCGCGCTCGCGCTTGTACTCGAGCCACGTCTTGATGATGTCGCGCGTGAACACGTCGCCGCGCAGCAGGAACTCGTAGTCCTTCTCGAGGTTGCCGAGCGCCTCGTCGAGCGAGCCGGGCATGTGGGGGACCTCGGACAGCTCCTCGGGCGAGAGGCTGTAGATGTCCTTGTCGAGCGGGTCGCCCGGGTCGATGCGGTTCTGCACGCCGTCGAGGCCGGCCATCATCATCGCGGCGAACGCGAGGTAGGGGTTGCACGACGCGTCGGGGAAGCGCACCTCGATGCGGCGCGTCTTCGGCGAGTTGCCGGCGGTCACCGGGATGCGGATCGACGCCGAGCGGTTGCGGCTCGAGTACGCGAGGTTCACGGGCGCCTCGTAGCCGGGCACGAGCCGGCGGTAGCTGTTCGTCGTCGGGTTGGTGAGCGCGGCGAGCGCCTTCGCGTGCTTCAGGATGCCGCCGATGTAGTGCAGGCCCGTGTCGCTGAGGCCCGCATAGCCGTCGCCGGCGAAGAGCGGCTTGCCCTCCTTCCAGAAGCTCTGGTGGCAGTGCATGCCCGAGCCGTTGTCGCCGTAGAGCGGCTTCGGCATGAACGTCGCGCTCTTGCCGCTCCGCTTCGCGACGTTCTTCACGACGTATTTGAACCACATGAGCTCGTCGGCCATCTTCGTGAGGGTCGCGAACTTCATCCCGATCTCGCACTGCCCGGCGCTCGCCACCTCGTGGTGGCCGACCTCGACCTCGATGCCGCTTTCCATGAGCGTCGTCATCATGTCGGCGCGCAGGTCGGCGAGGCAGTCGGTCGGCGGGACGGGGAAGTAGCCCTCCTTGTGCCGCACCTTGTGGCCGAGGTTCGGCCCCGCCTTGCCCGAGTTCCACGCCGCCTCGTCGCTGTCGATCTCGTAGAAGGCGCCGCGCGGGGAGTTGTCGTAGCGGATCGAGTCGAAGACGAAGAACTCCGCCTCGGGGCCGAAGTACGTCGTGTCGGCGACGCCGGTCGACTTCAGGTAGTTCTCGGCCTTCTGGGCGATGTAGCGCGGGTCGCGCCCGTACGGCTGCCCGGTCACGGGGTCCGAGATCTTGCAGACCATGCTGAGCGTCTTCTGCGCGCAGAACGGGTCGATGCGCGCGCTCGACGCCTCGGGCGCCATGTTCATGTCGCTCGCGTTGATGGGCTGCCAGCCGCGCACGCTCGAGCCGTCGAAGCCGATGCCCTCCTCGAAGAGGTCCTCGGCCAGGCGCGTCGCGGGGATCGTCGTGTGCTGCCAGATCCCGGGCAGATCGATGAATTTGAGATCGACGAACTTGGCTTGGTAGTCCTTCGCGAACGCGATGACGTCCTTGGGCTTCATCTCGCGGTTCTCCTCGATCTTTTTCTAAATCGCGTCCTCGCCGCGCTCGCCGGTGCGAATGCGGACGACCTCTTCGACGGGGATCACGAAGATCTTTCCGTCCCCGATCTTGCCGGTCTTCGCGGTCTTCTCGATGGCGTCGATCACCGACTGGACCATCGCGTCCGGGACCACGACGTCGACCTTCACCTTGGGCATGAAGTCGACGACGTAGGCCGAGCCCCGGTAGACCTCCTTCTTCCCGCCGGTGCGACCGAAGCCCTTCACCTCGGTCACGGTCATCCCCTGCACGCCCACCTCGGCGAGCGCGTCCTTCACCTCGTCGAGCTTGAAGGGCCTGATGATCGCCTCGACCTTCTTCATCGCCGCGTGGTGTAGTCGAGGGTCCGTTTCGGGAAGGTTTCGGGGGTGGCGCGAAAAATACGGCACCCGGAAGACGCCCGGCGGCGCTCGCGGAGTTGTCGGGACGGCGGGCCTCGCTTAGGCTGCGCCGAGCGCGGCCCATGGCCCTCCCGAACAAGACGAAAATCCCGATCGGCACCGTCCTCGCGGGCAAGTACCGGATCACCCGTGAGATCGGCCGAGGGGGGATGGCCGCCGTCTACGAGGCGGAGAACGTCGACATCGGCAAGCGCGTGGCCATCAAGGTCCTCGCGCAGGAGCTGACGACCTCCGCGATCGTGGTCGAGCGTTTCCTGCGCGAGGCGCGCGCAGCCGCCGCGATCCGCAGCCCGTACATCTGCGACGTCTACGACTCGGGCCGCCTCGAGGACGGCCGGCCGTTCCTCGTGCTCGAGCTGCTCGAGGGCGAGAGCCTCTACGAGCGGATGACGAAGATCCGCTACCTCGACGTCGACACCACGGTGCACGTCATCGTCCAGACGTGCCGCGGCCTCACGAAGGCGCACGCCGCGAACATCGTCCACCGCGACCTCAAGCCCGAGAACATCTTCCTGACCAAGGACGAAGAGGGGAACCTCCTCGCCAAGATCCTCGATTTCGGCCTCGCGAAGTTCTACGCGCCGATGGGCAACGAGGGGCAGCCGCAGCAGGCCCGCCTCACGCGCGAGGGCGCCGTCTTCGGCACGCCCGCGTACATGAGCCCCGAGCAGGTGCGCGGCCAGGGCGCCGTCGACCACCGCGCCGACCTCTGGGCGCTCGGCTGCATCACGTACGAGTGCGTGACCGGCAAGACGGTGTGGTCGACCGAGCAGGGCGTCGCGATGACGTTCGCGCAGATCGCGAACGCGCCGATCCCTCGCCCGAACGCGCTCCGCGCCGATCTCCCGCCGGAGTTCACGGCGTGGTTCGACAAGGCGCTCGACCGCAACATCGAGCGGCGCTTCCAGAGCGCGCGCGAGTTCGGCGACGAGCTCGGGTCCGTGTTCCACCACGACACGCACCGCTCGAGCCTGCACACCGGCGGCGACAGCGCGCCCGTCATCGCCTACCAGATCTCCGAGGCGGACATCCTCAAGCAGTCGACGCCCGGGCGCCGCGCCGACCCGGCCGCGCCTACCGCCGCGCCCCCGCCGCCGAGGCCCGAGGCCACGTCGCCGCCCGCGCCGAGCGCCGCCGTCATCCAGGTGCCGTCCGGCGATTTCGCGGCGGGGCCGCCCTCGGCGCGCGCGTCGAAGCACGGGTTCGTGGCCACGCCGAGCGGCCGCGAGGGCGCGCCGAGCTTGACGCAGCCGAAGCCGAGCGCGCTCGGCCGCGCCGTGGTCGTCGTCGGCGCGCTCGGCATCGTCGGCGGGGCGGCCTACGCCGGCTACACGCAGTTCCTCGAGCCGACGCTGCCGGGGACGAGCGCGAGCGCCAGCGCGTCGGCGTCCGCGTCGACCGCGCCCACGGCGTCGACCACGCCGCAGCCGAGCGCCGACGCGGGCGCCGGGCCGAGCGCGCTCCCCTGGGAGCCGACCGTGCGCGAGGCGCAGCAGGCCATCGCCACGGGCGACCTCAAGAACGCGCTCAAGCTCCTGAAGGACGCGTTCGAAAAGGGTGGCCACGGCGTGCCGCGCACGATGATGGAGCACGTCGCGGTCGCCCTGTCGTCCGGCGACAAGGCGGCGTGCAAGCTCACGGGCCTCGCGCGGCCGCGCACGTACGACCTCGCCGCGGGCGGCAAATCCGTGAACGCGGGGCGCCCGTCCATCGTCGTCGGGCCGAAGGGCCCCGTGATCGCGTGGACCGACGCGCACGAGGGCAGCGAGCACGCGTACGCGGTCGCCCTCGACGACGCCATGCGCGACGAGGGCACGCCCGTCGACATCACGCCCGAGGCGGGCAGCGTCGCGCGCGTCGACCTCGCCCGCGCCGGCGACAAGATCGTCGTGGCGTACTGGGACGCGAAGGGCACCGACGCCGGCGTCCACGCGCGCTTCCTCGAGGCCGACGGCCGCATCGCGGGGCCGAGCGTCGCCGTCGGCCAGGTGAAGAGCCCGAACGCGAACCCGAGCATCGCGCGCGCCGCGGACGGCTCGCTCTTCATCGCGTGGACCGACGAGATCGACAAGGACTCCGAGGACCTCCTGCTCCGTCGCTACGGGGCCAAGCTCGAGCCGCAGGGTGACGCGGTGCGCCTCACCGACCTCGTGCAGAACACCGTCGCGAAGCCGCGCGTGCGCTCGCCCATCATCGCCATCGAGGCGAACGCGCTCCACGTCGCGTTCCGGCTCGAGCGCGATCCCTCGCACCTCGTCGAGCTCCTGCGGCTGCCGCTCGCCGACGCGAGCAAGGGCGTCGAGCCGCCGAAGAAGGGCGTCGCGGCGCGCGCCGATCGGAACGTCGGCGAGATGGCGCTCGTGAACAGCGACAAGGGCAAGGCCGACGCGCCGTCGCTCGCGTGCGGCGCGGGCGCCTGCTTCGTCGTGTGGCACGGCGAGGCGGGCGGCGGCGCGTCGGCCGCGTACGTCGACCCGACGCGCGCGCAGCCGCTCTGGCGCAAGAAGTTCAGCAAGCAGGGCACGCGCCCGGCCGTCGGCGTCGCGGCCGACGGCTCGGCCGAGATCGTCTGGTTCGACGGCGGCAAGGTCCACGCCGCGAGCATCAACCGCGACGGCGTCGGCCAGCCGACGAAGATCGCGCGCGTCAGCGGCGAGATGCAGGCGCCCGCCGTCGCCGCCGGCGCCAAGCCCGGCGAGTGGTACGTCGCCTGGCAGGACTACGAGGCCGGCCACCTCGAGGCGTACGCCGCGCGCATCGCCTGCACGAAGTGAGCATGCTCGTCATCCCCTCGCGCGACGAGCTCTGCGCTCAGCCCATCGAGACCGAGCGGCTCATCCTGTCGCCGATCGACGCGTCCGACGGGCCCGAGCTCTGGCTCGCCGTCTCGGGCTCGCGATCGTTCCTCGCGCGGTGGCTCCCCTGGGTGCAGTTCCACACCGACGCGGCCGCGAGCACCCGCTTCGCCGAGGCGTGCGCCGCCGACTGGGATCAGGGCCGCGCGATCCGCTTCGTCTTGCGCGACAAAGTCCACCGCACGCTCGTCGGCGTCGTCGGGCTCGAGGCGTGCGTGCACCTGCACCGCTCGTGCGAGCTCGGCTACTGGCTCCGGAGAGAGGCGACTCGGCGCGGCTTCATGACCGAGGCGGCGCGCGCCGCGCTCGACTTCGCGTTCCGCGTCATGGGCGCGCACCGCGTCCGCATCGCCGCCGCGACGGACAACCACGCCTCGCTCGCCGTGATCGGGCGGATCGGCTTCCGCTTCGAGGGCATCGCGCGCCAAGCCGAGTGGTGCGACGGCCGCTGGCTCGACCACGCCGTGTTCGCGACCCTCGCGACCGACTGAGGCGAGCTCGACTGCGGACAAATACCCCCTGGGAGTCCCCGGGGCTTTTCTCGCCGCGTCATCGGGCGGGGGACTAAGATGCGCCGGGGAGTCTCGGATGCTCGTTCCTTCTTCGCTCCGCGGCCGTGCGCTGCGCTTCACGCTCGCCGCCGCGCTGCTCGGCGCCGTCGCCGCGCTCGCGTCGTCGTGCTCGATCCTCATCGACGACGGCACGAACCAGTGCGCGGCGCAGGCCGACTGCGCGCCGTTCCCGGGCACGCTGTGCCAGGGCGGCCTCTGCACGACGTGCGCGACGACGAACGACTGCGTCGCGAGCTACGGCGAGAACAACATCTGCCAGAAGGACACGCACCTCTGCGTCTCGCTCCTGTCGCCGGACTGCACCGAGGTCTTCGGCGATTACACGAACGACGACGCGATCATCCTCGGCGCGATCGCGCCGTACACGGGCGACGACACGTCGACCGGCGTCGCGCTGATCGACGCGATGAACCTCGCGCTCGCCGACCTCGATCAGGTGAACGATCTGCCGCCCGCGCCCGGCAGCAGCGGGCAGCGACCGATCGTCGTCGTCGCGTGCAGCGACCAGAGCGACTCCGACACGGGCCAGGCCGCCGCGCAGCACCTCGTCGACGACGTGAAGGTGCCCGCGATCATCGGCCCCGCGTTCAGCGGCGTCACGCTCGACGTCGCGCAGAACATCACGATCCCCGCGGGCGTGCTGCTGTTCTCTCCGTCGGCGACGAGCACCGAGATCACCGGCCTGCCCGATCACGGGCTCGTGTGGCGCACGTCGCCGTCGGACGTGTACCAGGCGGCGGCCCTCAAGAAGTACGTGCCCGACATCGAGGCGAACGTGCGCGCGGCGCTCGGCCTCGCCGCGTCCGACAAGGTGAAGCTCGCGGTGCTGCACAAGGGCGACTCGTACGGCTCCGGGCTCAACACGGCGCTCCTCTCCGGCACGCCGCTGCAGCTCAACGGCGCGAGCGTCGAGTCCGCGTCGAACGCGAGCTCGTTCCTGCAGAAGGACTACGGCGACCCGTCGCACGCCGACACGGACCCGCCCATCTACGCGCAGACGGTCACCGCCGCGCTCGGCCTCCAGCCGCACATCATCCTCGTGTTCGGCACCGAGGAGGGCATCGAGGACGTCTTCGAACCGATCGACATGCAGTGGCCGTCGACGCTGCCCTACAAGCCGATCTGGGTCTTCTCCGACGGCGGCGAGACGTCCGAGCTGCGCGCGTACGTGGGCAACAACACCGAGCTCCGCCAGCGCGTCCGCGGCACGGTGCCCGGCACGAACAACCAGAACTTCGTCACGTTCCGCGGCCACTTCATCGACGAGAGCCACGACGACGCCTCGCCCGACGTGTTCGGCACCGCGGGCATGTACGACATCACGTACCTGCTCGCGTACTCGATCGTCGCGCTCGGCTCGCAGCCGATCACCGGCGCGAACCTCAACGGCGCGCTGCAGGTCGACTTCACCGCCGCGTCGCCGACCGTGAACGTGTCGAAGGACATCACGAGCACGTTCACGCGGATGCAGAAGATGCAGCCCTTCAACTTCGAAGGCGCGTCGGGCTCGCTGCAGTTCGACCCGACGACGGGTGAGGCCCCGTCGGACATCCAGATCTGGTGCCTGCCGGACGACGTGAACACCGCGGGCTCGAACTCGGGCCTCTTCTACAGCGCCGACGCGGACGCCCTGTCGGGCTCCATCATGTCGGCGATCTGCGGCTTCACCGAGTAGCCGCCAACACTCCCGAAGGACGTCGCTGAGGCGGATGATGCGGCGTCAGACGGGTGCGACGGCGAGCAACGAAGCGCAGCCGTACTCTGGTACGGCGAGCATCGTAGCGGAGCCGCCGCGC
>DASYCF010000311.1:0-3574 GCA_036500365.1 Byssovorax sp. | reverse complement strand
GCACGCGCGCGCGGCGACGAAGCTCGTCCAGCTCGCGGGCAAGTACGCGTGCGACGTCACGCTCGTCGGGCCCGACGGCGAAGGCGCGAACGCGAAGAGCGTGATGGGCGTGCTGCTGCTCTGCGGCGCGATGGGCACGTCGGTCGAGGTGCGCGCGAAGGGTCCGCAGGCGGCGGCGTGCGTCGCGGCGATCGGCCAGCTCATCGCCAGCCGCTTCGGGGAGTCGGAGTGAAGCGCGACACGCCGGAGGACATGGCCGGCGCGCTGCGCGGTGACGCGGCGAACGTGCGCGTGCGCCCCATCGCGCCCGGCGAGGTGCTCCGCGGCATCGTCGGCTCGCCGGGCCTCGCGATCGGCCGCGCCGTCGTCATCGGCGGCCCCCGCGCCGCGCAGCCGCACCGCACCATCCGCGACGAAGAGGCCCCCGCCGAGGTGCTGCGCTTCTCGGCCGCCGTCGCGCGCGCCCAGCGCGACCTCGAGGACATCCGCCAGCGCGTCTCCGACCGTCCGGTCGAGTCGTCGATCCTCGACGCGTACCTGATGATGGTCGGCGACGAGTCGCTCGGCGAGGCCGTGCGCGGGCAGATCCAGGGCCAGCACAGGTGCGCGGAGTGGGCGGTGCTCGCCGCGATCGAGGTGATGGCGGGCCGCCTCGCCGACAGCGACGACGGCTACCTGCGCGAGCGCAGCCACGACATCGAGTTCGTCGGCGACAGGCTCCTCCGCGCGCTCGCGCCGAGCGAGGGCGGCGTCATGGCGCGCCTCCGGCCGAGCTCCGGATCCGCCGAGCTGCTCGCGCCCAACGCCGACCTGCAGCAGCCGCGGCTCACGTCGCCGAGCGTCCTCTTCGCGCACGACCTCTCACCGGCCGACACGGCGGCGATGGTGAACGAGCCGGTCGTCGGCTTCGTGACCGAGCTCGGCACGCGGACGAGCCACACGTCGATCATGGCGCGCGCGCTCGAGATCCCGGCCGTCGTCGGCGTGACCGAGGCGCTCCGCCACGTGACCACGGGCGACGAGGTCGTCATCGACGGCACGCGCGGGACGATCATCGTGCGCCCGTCGGAGGCCGACGTCGAAGAGGCCCGCGCGCGCGCGAACCGCTACGTCGCGCTCGTGCGCGGCCTCTCCGGCTCGCGCGATCGGCCCGCCACGACGAAGGACGGCATGCGCGTGCACCTCCGCGCGAACGTCGAGCTCCCGGCCGAGGCGATCCTCGCGCGCGATCAGGGCGCCGACGGGATCGGCCTCTACCGCACCGAGTTCCTCTACATCGACCGCGCGTCGCCGCCGACGGAGGACGAGCAGTACGCCATCTTCCGCGCCGTGGTCGAGGCGACGGCGCCGAAGCCCGTGACCTTGCGCACGTTCGACATCGGCGGCGACAAATTCGTGTCGACGTTCCAGGTCCCGCCCGAGATGAACCCGATGCTCGGCCTCCGCGCCGTCCGCCTCGCGCTCTCGCGGCCCGACGTCTTCCTCGAGCACCTCCGCGCGATGGTCCGCGCGAGCGCGCACGGCAACGTGAAGATCATGGTGCCGATGGTCGCGAGCATCACCGAGCTCCGGCAGGTGCGCGCCCTGCTCGACGTCGCGCGGGCCGACGTGCGCGCGAAGCGCCAGCGCCAGGCGGACGACATCCCCCTCGGCGTCATGATCGAGGTGCCGTCCGCCGCGATCATGGTCGACGTCTTCGCCGAGGAGGCCGCGTTCCTGAGCCTCGGCACGAACGACCTCGTGCAGTACGCGCTCGCGGTCGACCGCACGAGCCGGAGCCTCGCCTACCTCGCGTCGCCGTTCGACCCGTCGATCCTGCGGCTCATCAGCGGGGTGGTGCGCGCGGGCGACGCGCGCGAGCGGCCCGTGTCGCTCTGCGGCGCCATGGCGAGCGATCCGCTCGCGGCGGTGCTGCTCGTCGGCCTCGGCGTGCGCGAGCTCTCGATGGAGACGGCCGCGATCCCCGAGATCAAGGAGGCGCTCGTGCGGGTCACGCAGGCCGAGGCGCAGGCGGTCGCGGCCGAGGCGCTGCGGATGGCCACGGCCGAGGACGTCGAGACCGTCGTCGCCGCCGCGTTCGCGACGCGCTTCTACGACCTGCTCGCCGGCGAGTCGGCGGACGTCTCCGGCGAGCGCTGACGGCCGCGCCGCGCCGCGCGAGCGCTACTTCGCGACCTTCACGATCGCGTCCCCCTCGGTGTTCGCCCAGTAGACGAAGGACGCGTCGACGGCGACGTTGATGGGGGCGGCCTGCCCCACGGCGAGCGTGACCTCGTCCGTCGAGCCGTCGATCGGCGCGGCGTGGATCGTCCCGTCTGCGTTGTTCGCCCAGTAGACGCCGGCCGCGTCGATCGCGATGCCCATCGGCGACGCCTGCCCCGTCGCGAGCGGGAGCGCGTTCGCGCCGTCGACCTTCGACGCGCGGACGACGCGGCCGGTGCTCGGCGACGAGCCGACCTCGGTCCAATAGATGGTCGCGTCGTCGACGGCGACGTCGAACGGGATGTCGCCGGCGGCGAGCGGGGTCTCGTTCGAGAGATCGAGATCCGCGCGCTTGACGAAGCCGTCACCGCGGTTGACCCAGTAGACGGACGCGTCGTCGCCTGCGAGGCCCTCGGACAGCAGATTGCCAGTCAGGAGATCGGGCGGCATCGCGTCGGGCTCGCCGGTGACGGGCATGCGCTGCACGTCGTCGGGCTCGCGCGTCCACCAGATGAACTGACTCCCGATCAGGATCTCGCGCGCGGCCGGAGCCGTCGAGAGGTTCACGACGGGGCCGCCGCCGATCGGCGTCATGCGGATGACGCCGATCACGGAGTACGACGCCCAGTAGACGTTCCCCTGGAACACCTGCACGGTGATCGGCGAGTCCTCTCCCGTCGTGAGCGTGACTACATTTGTGCCGTCGGTCTTGGCCTGCATGACCTCGCCCGTACCCGAGTTCGTCCAATAGACGTTCTGGTCGTCGACGAAGATGCCATAAGGCTTGCTGCCGTGCGGGAGCGACGCGACGGTGACGCACGCGTCGCACGTCGGGAGCGCGCCGCCGGAGCCGCCGGAGCCGCCGAGGTCGCCGCCGCCGCTCGCGCCCCCACTGGACGAGGCGCCGGCTTCACCCCGCGCGCCGCCTGGCCCGCCGACCGACGAGGACGACGACGCGCGGGCCGACGAGATGCACGACACGTCGGCGGGGCTCGAGCTCGGCTCCGGGCCGCCCGTGCTCGCGGTGCTCGACGCGCCGGGCGCGCCGCCCGCTGCCGACGCAGCGGCCGTGGAGTCGCCGGACGAGCACGCGGCGCCGAGCGCGACGAGCGAGACCGTCGCGGACGCGACCCAGACAGCCACTGCCGCGCCGCGCCCGCGCGAGCGACGACGAGACGCGGGGACATTCATGCTGTGTCGCTCCTTGGGCCTTGCGCGGTGACGGCGACGAGGAGAATAATCGAACGACGCTCGAGGCTCAACCGCCCGAGCGTCTGGCCCACGCGAGCGGCCGACCCGAGATGCAATTCAACGGACGACGGCGACGCAGGGAGACGACGCCAGGCTGGCCCGTCGCCGCGGCGGCGATCTC
>DASYCF010000310.1:0-1680 GCA_036500365.1 Byssovorax sp. | reverse complement strand
GGCGAGCAGCGACGCCGACGCCACGGGCTCCGACGCCGCGGCCGCGAGCGCCGTGACGGCCGCGCACGCGGCGATCGCCACGCCGATACGATGCTGAGCCTTGTGAGCCACGGGAACCGGGAGGAGCGTAGCCCGCTTTTCGCCGACGAGCAGCGATGAATCAGCTCGACGACGCGCGCCTCAGCCGGTCCCTGACGGCGCTCCACGCCGGCCCGGGCGGCGGCTCTCCGATGACGATGACGTCGCACCCCGCGTCGTCGAGCGCGTGCAGCGCCGCGTAGAGGTCGCGCGCGTAGGGAACCGGGTCTGCCTCGAGCGCGACGCACGGCTCGCTGCGCGGGTGGTCGGCGCCTCGCGCGATGACGCCGACGCGTCGGCCGGCGCTGCGCAGCGCGGCGACCTCGGAGGCGAGCCGATCCTCGGGCACCACCACGACGCGCGCGGCCGGCGCGTAGTGCCGCGCGAGCCCGCCCGGCGCCGCGGCGACGTGCCCGGGGACCTCCACGCGGTGGCCCACGTCGGTCACGTCCGTGAGCGCGGCGAGCTCGCTGATCGAGATCGCGCCAGGCCGGAGGACGACCGCAGGATCGGCGCGCACGTCGACGATGGTCGACTCGATGCCGCGCGCGCAGAAGCCGCCGTCAATCACGACGTCGACGCGACCGTCGAGCGTCTTCAGCACGTGCTCGACCGTCGTCGGCGAGACCGATTCGCTCCGGTTCGCGCTCGGCGCCGCGACGGGTACGCCGGCCGCCTCGAGCAGCGCGCGCGCGATGGGATGCCCGGGGACGCGCACCGCGATGCTGTCGCCGCCCGCGGTGACGGCCGGCGCGACGACGCCTGGTCGCAGCGTGAGCACGAGGGTGAGCGGCCCAGGCCAAAACGCCTCAGCGAGCGCGCGCGCGGCCTCGTCGAAGCGCGACGTCAGCGTCGCTGCCCGCGCCGTGCAGTCGACGTGGACGATGAGCGGGTTCGTCGCGGGCCTGCCCTTCGCCTCGAAGATCGCGCGGACGGCGGCTTCGTCGTCGGCGCGCGCGCCGATCCCGTAGACGGTCTCGGTCGGAAACACGACGAGGCGACCCGCGCGGAGCGCCTCGGCCGCCTCGGCGATGCCGTCCGCGTCGGCGGCGACGCGCCTCGTCCGGCTCACGCGCGTCAGGCGCGCAGGTAGCGCGGGTCGTACGGGGGCATCGTCGAGAGCGCGAGCAGCGTGACCTGCTCCGTGGGCGCCGTGAGCCCGGCCTGGCAATCGGGGGGCACCGACACGACGAAGCCGCGCTGGAGCGCGTCGGTCGCGGTGGCCATGAGCCCGACCTCGGTCGCGCAGCCGGTCAAGACGATCTCGTCCGCGCCGAGCTCGTCGAGCACGTCACCGAGCCTCGACCGCACGAACGCGCTGTACGTGGGCTTCGTCACGAGGCGATCGCCCTCGAGCGGGGCAAGGGCGGGCCAGACGTTCGCGCCCTCGGTCCCGGCGAGCGCGTGCGCCGGCCACATCTCGAGGTCGGGACAGCCTGGCTCGTGCAGGTCGCAGAGGTAGACCACCGGGACGCCGCGGACGCGCGCCTCGGCGATGCGCTTCTGCAGGGCGGGCACGATCTCCCGCGCGCGCGGCACCTCGAGCGGGCGGCCCGGCGTCAGGTAGTCGACGAGCATGTCGAGCACGGCGAGGACTGGGCG
>DASYCF010000309.1:0-1726 GCA_036500365.1 Byssovorax sp. | reverse complement strand
CGGCCGACCCGCTGCTCGCCGACGTCCTCGCGGAGCGCCTCGGCCGCGCGGCCGGCGTGCGGGTGTTCCCGTGAGCCGCAAGGTGCTGCTCGTCGACGCCGACGTCGAGACCCTCGGCGCGCTCGCGTCGGCGCTGCGCACGCGCGGCCTCACCGTGTTCAACGCGAGCGACGAGTTCGAGGCCATCCAGCAGGCGTTCCAGAACCGGCCCGACTGCGTGCTGCTCGACAAGCGCCTCGATCGCGAGGGCGATCTCACGGTCGCGTTCCGCGCCGTACCCGAGCTCAGCGACACGCCGCTCTTCTACCTCGTCGCGGATCGCGGCGTCGGCGACGCGGCGAACGATCTCCCGCGCGAGGACGTCGACGGCGTCGCGTCGCGCGTCATCTCGGCCGTCCCGCGCGAGTCGCGAGCGTCGATCGAGCAAGAGCTCCGCGGCAACCTCGAGCAGATGCCCGTCGCAGATCTCTTGCAGATGCTCTCGATGAACCGTCGCAGCGGCGTGCTGTCGATCGTCACGAAATCGGGCCCGGGCGAGGTGCGGCTCGTCGACGGCGAGGTGGCCGACGCGGTGTTTCGGCGCGTCGAGGGCGAGAAGGCCTTCTATCGCTTGCTCGCCGAGCACGACGGGCGCTTCGCGTTCTCACCGGCCGAGGTGCCCGGCCCGCGGCGCATCACGGCGCCGACGTCGGCGCTCTTGATGGAGGCGATGCGCCAGGTCGACGAGGTGGCGATGCGCCGGCGCGAGCTCGTGCCGAACGGCGAGGCGCTGCTCGTCGACGAGGCCCAGTCGATGAGCATGGGCGCGTCGATCCCGCCCTCGCTCCCCGGGCCGCGCGCCGCGATCGCGCGCGAGCTCACGCAGCTGCTCCAGGCGCCGCGCACGCTCGACGAGCTCCTCGACGATCTCGAGGCGCCCGATCTCACCGTGCTCGAGGCGCTCGCCGCCCTCGTCGTCGCGCGCAAGGTCCGGCGCGTGCCGATGGCCGACGTCACGGCGCCGTTCGCCACGGCAGAGCAGCTGCCCGTGCTCCGGTCGCTCGTGCAGCGGCTCGCGCGCGCCGGGTTCGCCGCGCCTCCGCGCATCGTGCTGGCGGCGCCGGCGCCGCGCATGCCCGCGCTCGCCACGGCGATCCGCCGGATCGTCGACGCCGAGGCGCCCGCCGACCTGCCGCCGCGCGCGCCGCTCCCGCGTCCGCTCGGCACGCTGCGGCTCGGCGACGGGGTCGACCTCGCGCTCGTCGGCCTGCCGACGGACGCGCGCTTCTCGCCGACGTGGGCGCTCTCGCTCGCGGGCGCCGCGGCCGTGCTTCGCTTGCAAGACGCGGGCGGCGCCCTGCTCGAGGCCCACTGCGCCGCGCTCGAGGTCCCGCTGCTCGACGCGCTCGCGCCCGCCGGTCCACGCGACCTCGCCGTGCCCGCGCAGATCGCCGCGCTCGTCCGCTCCGCGCTCGAGCAAGCCGCCGGCGTGTAGGGGATGCTCGGACGTCCTGCGCCCCGGCAGCCGTGCTACGCCGGGCGCATGATGAGGCGCAGGGGTTGGGTCGTGGGGATGGCGGGCGCCCTGCTCGTCGCGGCGTTCGGATGCGGCGGCGGCACGGACGCGAAGCCCGAGGCGGGCAGCGCCGCGTCGGCCGCGGAGTGGAAGGTCGGCGCGTACCTGAGCCTGTCGGGTGAGGACACGGCGTTCGGCGTCGACACGAAGGAGGGCATCGAGCTCGCCATC
>DASYCF010000308.1:0-5052 GCA_036500365.1 Byssovorax sp. | reverse complement strand
GTCGCGGCGTCGCCGGGCGAGCTCGGGCGCGCGCTCGAGGCTGCGTCGCGCGTGGAGCCTACGCCGATCGACGTGCCCGACGTGGAGGCGGAGTCGACGCGCGTGCGACGCGAGCTCGGGGCGCGGTTCGCGGGTGACGGCGGCGGCGAGCCACCGACGCGCGTCATCGCCTGCGCGGGGAGGCTCGTCGCGACCAAGCGCTTCGAGCTCGCCGTCGACGCCGTCGCGGCGATCGAAGGCGCAGCGCTCGTCGTCGTCGGTGACGGACCGGCGCGGGCGGCGATCGAGGCGCGCGCGTCGACGGCTGGCGCGCGCGTCGTGTTCACGGGGCTCTTGCCGCGGGAGGCGGCGCTCGCCCACGTCGCCGCGGCCGACGCGCTCGTGCACCCCTCCGCCGTCGAGGCTGCGCCCACGATCGTCCGCGAGGCGCGCGCGCTCGGCGTGCCCGTCGTCGCGTGCGCCGCGGGCGACGTCGTCGCGTGGGCGCGGTCCGACGCGGGGATCGTCGTCGCCGAGCCGAGTGTCGAGGCGCTGGCGTCCGCGCTCGAGCGAGCCGCCCGTCGACGCCCGTAGCTGCTTGCAATCGCAAGAGCTTCGAGTACGGTGCGCGTGCTCGCCGGCCGCCCGCCGGTGAGCGGCTCGGGGCGTAGCGCAGCCTGGTTAGCGCACTTGACTGGGGGTCAAGGGGTCGGGCGTTCGAATCGCCCCGCCCCGACTGGGTCCGGATGCCACGAGCCTCCGGACCCTTTCGGTTTTGTGGCGCGGAACAAGGCGCGTGAGGAATCGGAAGCCGCGCCACCGTCGAACCCACCGAACGGCGCCGGCTGCGATTTCGGATCTCGCTACTGCGCGTCACGATCGGCACGGGGGTCACAGCCGCAAGCCGCAACGTTGCTCGATCGCGGCGCGCAGGCGATGACCCGGCCACGCGCGTCGAGGCCGATCTCGCAGCAGGCCTCGAAGAGCTCGCGGAGGCGCACGCGGCCGCGTTGCACGTGGGACTTCATCGTCGAGAGCGTCACCTTGCGCATCGCGGCCGCCTCGCGCTGCGTGAGGCCCTCGAGCTCGGTGAGCGTCAGCGCCTCGCGGTACGGCGACGGCAACAGCGCGACGAAGGCCGACACGTACGGCGTCATCTCGCACTCGAGCACCACGTCGTCGGCCACGAGGGGCAGCGGCTCGTCGGAGGGCTCGTCCGCAGGCAGCGGATGCCGCGCGCGGACGCGACGGTGGTCGACGATCGCGCTCCTCGCGACGCGGTAGACCCAGGGCCCGAAGCGCTCCTCGTCGCGCAGGTCGGGGAGCGCGCGCTGCATCCGCACGAAGACGTCCTGCACCACGTCGTCGACGTCGGACGTCGCGACGCGGCGGGCCACGAATGGCCGGAGCCGCTCGTAGAGCTCCGCGTATTCAGCGCGCGCGCCCGGCTCGATCACGCGTGGGGCCCCGCCTGCGGAGGCCCATCCTGGGCGGGCTCCGCGCAGCACGACGGGCCGCAGCAGCTCTTCGCGCCGCCCGGCTTCACCGCTTCGATCGTCGCCGAGGCCGCATACCTCTCCCAACCCGAGCCAGGCGACCAATCGCGGATGATCGCCGCGCTCTCCGGCTTCGGCGTCACCGTGATCGACGCGAACCCCGCGGCGGCGAGCCATGCTTCGATCTCGGCCACCGTGGCCGCGCCCGCGATGCAGCCGACCATCGCCTCGATCTTGGTCTTCACGTCGGCCGGCATCGGCCCGAGCGCGACGATGTCGGCGATCGCCAAGCGCCCGCCAGGCCGCAGCACGCGGAAGGCCTCGCGGAAGACGGCCTGTTTGTCGGGCGACAGGTTCACGACGCAGTTCGACAGGATCACGTCGGCGGCGCCGTCCGCGATCGGCAGGTGCTCGATCTCACCGAGCCTGAACTCGACGTTCTTCGCGTCGACCTTCGCGGCGTTGCTGCGCGCCTTGGAGATCATCTCGGACGTCATGTCGACGCCGATCACGCGCCCCGACGGGCCGACCTGGCGCGCGGCGAGGAAGGCGTCGAAGCCGCCGCCGCTGCCGAGGTCGACCACGACCTCTCCAGCCTTGAGAGAGGCGATCGCCTGCGGGTTGCCGCAGCCGAGGCCCATGTCGGCCCCCTCGGGCACCGCGTCGAGGTCTTCGGCGCTGTAGCCGAGCGCGAGGCTCGCGTTCGGCGACGGTGCTCCGCAGCAGCCCGGCGCGCAGCCGATCTTGCCGTCGGACTTGGCGACGTTGCCATAGGTCTCGCGGACGGCGTCGCGGATCGATTCGGGGTCGTTCGTGTTCATCGTGTCCTCCTGCCGATGAAGACGACGACCTCCTCGAAAGGACGCACGCGATCGACGCGCGCTCGTTTCAAAGGCCCGCGCCGCCGATCCGATGCTTCGGATTGCCCGCGTCGATCACGGCCTTCGCGTCGCGCTCACGCCGCTCGCTGTACCGGTCGGTGAGGTAGTCGACGCGATCGCGCAGCAGCGTCGTGATCTTGAAGAGCTCTTCCATCACGTCGACGAGGCGATCGCGGTAGGGCGAGTCTTTCATCGCGCCGTCGTCGTGGAACTCGTCGTAGGCCTTCGCGACGGAGCTCTGGTTCGGGATCGTGAACATGCGCATCCATCGCCCGAGGAGGCGCAGCGTGTTCACCGCGTTGAAGGACTGCGAGCCGCCGCAGACCTGCATCACGGCGAGCGTGCGCCCCTGCGTCGGCCGCACCGCGCCGATGGCGAGCGGGATCCAATCGATTTGGTTCTTCATCACACCGGTGATCGCGCCGTGCTGCTCGGGCGACGACCAGACCTGCGCCTCGGACCATTGCGAGAGCGCGCGGAGCTCCTGCACCTTCGGGTGCGAGTCGGGGACGCTGCCATGCAGGGGCAGCTCGCGCGGATCGAAGAAGCGAACCTCGGCGCCGAGCGGTGAGAGGATGCGCGCGGCCTCCTCGGCGAGCAGCCGACTGTACGACCGCGTCCGCAGCGAGCCGTAGAGGAAGAGGACGCGCAGCGGGTGCGTGCTCGGTTCGAACGCGGGCTCCTCCGCGACGACGAGCGCGGCCGCGCGTCCCCACCCGCGCTCGAGAACGAGCCGCTCGACGCGAACGCGGAGCTCGTCACGGGCCCGCCGCGCCTCGTCGAGCGAATCCTCGGCGACGTCGGCGACCTCCCAATCGACGCGTGCGACCCCACGGACGCGCGGAGCCGCGCCGCCGACACCGAGCATCACCAGCAAGGTCGCCGCGTCGGCGACGTCGTCGGTGAGCTCGTCCGGCGCGGCCGTCGGTGCCGAGAGGCCCACCTCGACGAGGGCGTCGAGCACCGCGGTTGCCAAGTCGTGGCAGGCGCCGAGGCTCACCGCGCGTGCCCGCGCCTTCCGCGGATCCGCAAAATGGCCGAACCATGCCGACGCGAGCTGCGCGCGCGCGTCCGCGTGCGGCGAAACGAAGCCGACCACCTTCATGCGCGATCTCCCTGCATCGCTCGAGACGACTCCGTCCGCAAAACGCGGGGTGCGGTCATCGCGCGAACCCTTCCCGGCGAAGCAGGTCCTCGACCCGCGCCTTGATCTCGTCGCGAATCGCCCGAACGCGAGGCAGCGGCTGCCCCTTCGGATCGTCGAGCGGCCAGTCCTCGCGCCGCAGCCCGGGGACCACCGGGCACGCCTCTCCGCACCCCATCGTCACGAGCAGCTCGGCTTCGGCGGCGAGGTCATCGTCGAGGTGCTGCGGACGCGCGCCCGCGAGATCGATGCCTGCCTCGCGCATCACGTCGACGACCACGGGGTGCACCGCCGAGCCCGGCTCCGTACCGGCCGAGATCGCGTGCGCCTTCTCTGGTGACGCGAGCGCGTTGAACCAAGCAGCGGCCATCTGGGACCGACCCGCGTTGTGGACGCAGGCAAAGAGGAACGTCTTCATGGCACCTCTCCTCGGTCGACGACGCGCTCGGCCGCCTCCGGCAAGGCAGGTACCAACCAGCGAAAGGTGGCGGTCGCGGCGAACGCTCCCATGAGCTGCGCGACGACGAACGCCGGTGCGTCGATCGGCCGGATGCCCGCGAACGTGTTCGTCGCGGCGCGCGCCAGCGTCACCGCCGGGTTCGCGAACGACGTGGACGCCGTGAACCAGTACGCCGCGGTGATGTACGCGCCCACGGCGAACGGGACGAGCCCCGCCCTGCGACGCGAGCAACCCCAAATGACCGCGAGCAGCCCGAACGTCGCGACGAGCTCGCTCACCCACTGCGACGGCCCGGCGCGCACGTGCTGCGACGCTGCGAAGACGGGCTCCTCGAACATGACGTGCGCGATCGCGACGCCGGCGAACGCGCCGACGACCTGCGCGATCAAGTAGCCCGGCACGTCCCGCCAACGCAGGCCGCCTTGCCACGCGTCGGCGAGCGTCACCGCAGGGTTGAAGTGCGCGCCCGAGATCGGACCGAACGTCAGGATGAGCGCCACGAGCCCCGCGCCGGTCGCGATGGTGTTCGCGAGCAACGCGATGGCGACGTTCCCGCCTGCGAGGCGCTCGCCCATGATCCCCGAGCCCACGACGGTGGCGAGCAGGAGCGCAGTGCCGAGCGCCTCCGCAGCGACGCGCCGCTTCAGGTCAACGGCAACCAAGGGGGCCCGTCCTCTCGTCGTACTGGATGAAGTGCATGCGTTTTCTTCGAAAAATATCGAACTTGAGCGCAAATCCAGCCGCAGAGCGGCCGCGTTCAGCAGCAGCTCGCCTTGCGACCGCGCTTGCAGCAGTCCTCCCACACGAAGTCGGTGAGCTCGCGGAGCGCACGGTAGTCGGCCGCGTAGTGGTGGAACGTGCCCTCGCCCCAGGTCGTGAGAAGGCCCGCGTCGACCAGGCGCTTGAGGTGGTGGCTGAGCGTCGACGCCGGCAGGTCGACGTGATCTTGGATCTGCCCCGCGACCGCGCCGTCGTCGCCGGCTTGCACGACGAAGCGAAGCACCTTGAGCCGCACGGGGTGGCCGAGGGCGCTGAGCTGCGCCGCGTGGTGATCGATCCTCGCGGCCACAATCTACTTCTAACATATTGGAA
>DASYCF010000307.1:0-3647 GCA_036500365.1 Byssovorax sp. | reverse complement strand
CGCGCGTCGCGCTGATGACCGTGCACGCGGCGAAGGGCCTCGAGTTCTCCGCCGTGTTCTTGACGGGCCTCGAGCAGGACCTCTTCCCGTTCAAGGCCTCGGACCCGGGGCGCAACGACGACATCGAAGAGGAGCGGCGGCTCGCGTACGTCGCGATCACGCGCGCGCGCCACAAGCTCTGGATCACGCACGTCGAGCGCCGCATGATCTTCGGCCAGACGCGCTACGGGCGGCCGAGCCAGTTCTTGACGGACCTCCCGCAGGCCGCCGTCGCGCAGGACGCGACCTCGGCGGCGCGCCGCACGAGCTCGCGGCCGAGCCCGTCGATGGGCGAGCTCGCGCGCGCCGGCCGCCACACGGGCGACGGCCCGAGGCCCGCGTGGCGTCACCCACAGGCGCGGAGCGAGCCTCATCAGCCCGCGCGCGCCGCCGGCGAGCGCTACGTCGAGCGCGACGACGACCACGGCGGCCACGGCGCGCGGCGCGTCACCCACAAGCAGTACGGCGCTGGCGTCGTCGTCTCGATGGACCCGGGCGCGGATCCGATCGCGACCGTGAACTTCGGCCGCGCGGGCGTGAAGCGCATCAAGGCGAGCTTCCTCCAGTTCGAAGACGACTGAGGCCGGCGCTCGCCTCGGACGTCGGCCGGGCGTTCTCCGATCCCGGCGAGCCTCTGCGCTCCGCGCAGCGGCTGCGGAATCCGCGCGTGGGGTGCGGTCGCCGCAGCGTCGGAGCGGCGGCCCGCGGGTTTTCCCACGATCCTCGGGTGGATCGGCGCTTGCGAACGCGGCCGGGAGACGGCGCACCGCGCGCCGCGCTCGACAGCCATCTCCCCGCTCTTCGGAGGATTTCCATGAAGCTCTTCCTCGCGGCCGCCATCGTGGCCGCATGCGCGGCGCTCGGCCTCGCCGCGTGCAGTTCGAACGCGAGCTGCTCGGCGTCCGTGCCGACCACGTGTCCATCGTCTGCGCCGAGCTACGCGAAGGACGTCGCGCCGCTCGTGCAGACGTACTGCGGGAGCTGCCACGCGGCGGGCGGACAGGAGGCCGACACTCCGCTCACGAGCTACACGGAGCTCTCGGCGCGCGCGAGCGACGTCGAGGGCGAGGTCGGCAGCTGCGACATGCCCCCCTCGGACGAGGCGCAGCCGACGGACGCCGAGCGCGCGCTCATCCTCGACTGGATCGTGTGCGGCGCCGCGAACGACTGACCAGCGCCGCGACGTCCCGTCAGCTCTGCGCGCCGATCTCCCTGCACGCGTCGTTGTTGGGGTTCGACCCGCAGAAGCCCACGTAGCAGCCGAACGCGGTGTTGTACTGAGACGCGCAGCGGTCGGCGGAGCCGCACACGGCGCCGTCGGCCACGCAGCTCAGGTAGTTGTCGAGCGCGTCGGGACAGCCCGCCTCGTCCGCGACCTGCTCCGCCGCGCTGCAGTAGTCGGCGCACGAGCCGCTGTTGATCTCGCAGTCGTTCGCCTGGGACTGCTGGCAGAGCGACACGCAGTCCGGCGAGCTGCTGCAGCCGCTCGCCGACGCCAAGGCCGCCACCAGCGCGAGGAGGAGGAGCGCCACCGTCTTCTTCATCCCGACATCCTACGCGGCATCGAGGCGGATTGGACCGAGCGCGGTGAGGCGGGATCGTGCCTCAGCGGCCCTTGCGGACGATGATCCGACGCGCCGCGACGACGCGGGATTTCATCGCGCGGACCTTGAGCTCGGCCTCGCCGAACTCGACCTCGACTCGATCGGCCTCGAGCGCGGCGGAGACCCAGAAGGTGCGGAGCGCGCCCCCGTCCTCGACCACGACGGCGTTGCCCTCGACCTTCACCCGCACGTCGTTCGAGTCGCGCAGCGCGACGGCGAACACGAGGGTGAACGCCTCGTCGTCCTCGGCGACGTCGATCGGGATGGCGAACGTGACGGGCGACGCCGACGTCGGCCACAGGGCGCGCAGCGTGTCGCGCGCGGCGCCCACGTCCCGCGAGCGGAGCTTGTCGCGCGAGAACAGCATGTCTGCGCCACCGTTTTAGCCACTCGCGCGCGCCGAGCAAGGGCGCGCCGCCCGATCGACGCGGCGATCACCAGGCGATTTGGCCGAGGTCGTCGAGCGCGAGCAGGACGTCGCCGACCATGCGGCCGCGCTCGTCGAGCTCCTTCGGCGTGCACGTCGCGACGAGGAGCTTCTTCGCCCGGTCGGTCCACGCCGCGTCGCCGGTGACGCGGCCGAGCGCGGTCAAGAAGCGCACGGCGAGGATCTCGTGGATGAACGGGCGCGCGCGGCGCGCGAACACGCCGGCCGCGGCCGGGTCGATGCTGCGGTCGAAGAGCGCCCCCGACTCGGGGTCGGCGAGGTCCTTGAGCATCGCGTCGGCGACCTTCTTCGCGGCGCCTTCGTAGCGCGCGTCCTTCGTGACCTCGGCGAGGCGCGCGAGCGCGAAGCCCATGCTCGCCTGATCGGCGAGGTAGCGCGGACCACCCTCCTTGCGGACGATCGCCCCGTCGGGCGCGGTCTTCGCGCGCAGGATGAAGTCGGCCGCGCGGCGCGCCCGCGCGAGCGCGTCGGCGTCGCCCGTCGCCTCGTGCAGCGCGACGAACGCCGCGATGGCGAGGCCGTTCTCGTGCCCGTACACGGCGTCGTCGATGCGCGGGATGCCGAGCGCGCGGCGGTGCGCGTCGTCGAGGCGGTAGTAGACGTCGCCGTCGACGAACGCCTTCTTCTCGTCGTGCGCGTTCACGTCGGCGTCCTGCGAGACGAGGAACGCGCCGTCGGCGTTCGAAAGGAACGTGCTCAGATAGCCGGCGATCTTGCGCGCGTCGGCGAGGAGCTCGGGGCGCTTCGTCATCGCGTAGCCGCGCGCGAACGCCTCGAGGTTCCAGGCCTGGTACGTCATCAGCTTCTCGTAGTGCGGCTCGTTCCAGAGGCGCCCGGTCGAGTATTGATAGATGCCGCCCCACACGGGGTCGACGAGCAGGTGGTGCTTCGCGAGCGTGGCGACGGCGCGCTGGCCGGCCGCCGCGTCGCCGTGCGCGTAGCGCCGGAGCTCGAACACGACGTTGAGGCCGAGCGGCGGCTTCTGCATCTGACCCCAGCCCGCCTGCTGCTCGTCGTAGTAGCCGTCCATGTCGACGACGACGCGGCCCGCGATCCACGGCAACGCCGAGAGCGGCGGCGGTACGTCGAACGGATCCTTCGCGCGCTGCGCCTCGGGCTTGACGGAGCTCATCGCGCGCAGGATCTCGAGCAGATCCGCCTTGGTGAGGTAGCCGCGGTATTTGCCGAGCTCCTCGGCGCGGGGCGAAAAGACGATGGTCGCGGGCCAGCCGTAGTCGCCGTAGCGCTCGGCGATGTCGGGGTGTTGATCGATGTCGACGCGGATAGCCACGAAGTGTGCGGCGATCTCCCTGCCGACCTCGGGGTCGGCGTAGGTGGTCTCGTCCATCACGTGGCACCAGTGGCACCACGCGGCGGCGCCATCGAGCAGGATGAACTTGTTCTCGCGGCGCGCCTTTTCGAACGCCGCGGGGCCGATGTCGACCCACTCGAAGAGCTGCTTTTGGTCCCTCGCGCGGGCGAGCGCGACGTTCACGCCGTCGGGGGTGCCCTTGCGCACGACGCCGCGCTGCGGGGCCGGCGGCGCGGCGACCTTC
>DASYCF010000306.1:0-2920 GCA_036500365.1 Byssovorax sp. | reverse complement strand
CGGACCCCGACGTGTTCGACGCCGTGAGGAGCAGGCACGGCGTGGTGCGGAGCATGGCGTCGAGGCGCAGCCGGCGCACGACGGTCGGCCCGTCGATGCCCGGCAGCTCCCCGTCGACGATCACGGCCGACGGACGCGTCGCCGCCGCGAGGCGCAGGCCCTCCTCGCCTGACTCCGCGGGGACGAACTCGTAGCCGGCCGCGGTGAGCGCCGCGCCGAGCTCCTCGCGGACGGTGCGCGAGTCGTCGATCACCAGCACGACGGGTCGATCCTCCGCCGCGCGCGGCGCCGCGCGGGCGGCGAGCTCCCGGGCGCGCGAGACGACGTACCGCGTGTCGTACGGCTTGCCGACGTAGTCGTCCGCGCCGGTCTCGAGCCCGCGAGCGCGCGCGCGCACCTCGGCGTCGCTCGACAGCACGAGCACGGGCAGCGCCGACGTCGCCTCGCCCGCCTTGATCGCGCGGAGCAGCTCGATGCCGTCGCCGTCGGGCAAGAGGACGTCGAGCACGGCGACGGAGAACGCCGCCGCGGCGAGCGCGGAGCGAGCGCCGACCGCGTCGCCGCAGACGACGGCCTCGAAACCGGCGGCCTCGAACGCCTCGGCGAGGTCCATGCGGACCGTCAGGCTGTCGTCGACGATGAGCGCGCGCGGCTTCACGACACGCGCTCCAGGCCGCGCGCCGCGGCGACGAGGGCGTCCGCGATCCGCTCAAGCGGCAGCACGCGCTCGGCGGCGCCGATCAGGGCGGCCTCGCGCGGCATGCCGTACACGACCGACGTGGCCTCGTCCTGCGCGAACGTGCGCGCGCCCGCGCGGCGCATCGCCAGGAGGCCCGCCGCGCCGTCGCGACCCATCCCGGTGAGCAGGCAGCCGACCGCCGACGCGCCGAGATCGAGGGCCATCGACTCGAACAGCACGTCGACGCTCGGCCGACAGAAGTGCCGCTCGGGCGCCGCCGTCAGCGCGACGCGCCCGCTCGCGACGGCGAGGTGCTTGTTCGGCGGCGCGACGAGCACGGTGCCGGGCGCGAGGTTCTTGAGCCGCTCGCCTGCGCTCGCCTCGGCCACGCGCACGCGCGTGTTGCGATCGAGCCAGTCGGGCAGCGCGGACGCGAACATCGGCGCGACGTGCAGGACGACGAGCACCGGCACCGGGAGGTCGCTCGGCAGCGCGCGCAGGATCTCGAGCAGCGCGCCTGGACCCCCCGTCGACGCGCCGATCCCGATCGCCGCCGGGCGCGGCACGTCGTCGAGCCGGCGCTCGGCGAGCGGCGAGCGCGCGGCGAACGCGCGCGGCGGCGTGCCCACGCGGCCGACCGTCTGATCACGGATGCGCGCCCGCGGGTGCGTGATGACCTTGATCTTCGAGACGAGCTTCACGCGCGCGACGAGGCGGCTGTCCCACCCGTCGTCGTCCGCCGAGCCGTCGGGCTTGTCGAGGACGTCGACGGCGCCTGCGGCGAGCGCGTCGTACGTGCTCAGCATCTCGCCGCGGTTCGTCGACGAGCTCACGATCACGATCGGCGTCGGAAAGTACGCCATGATGTGCTCGGTCGCCTCGAGCCCGGTCTTGCCGGGCAGGACCATGTCGAACGTCGCGACGTCGGGGCGCAGCCGCTCGCAGAGCGCGACGCCGAGGTCGCCGTCGGCCGCCTCGCCGACGACCACGATCTCGGGGTCCGCCGAGAGCACCTCGACGATGCGGCGGCGCACCGTGAGCGAGTCCTCCACGACGAGGACGCGGATCGTCATCGGACGAGCTCCCGCACGGCGTCGAGCAGCCGCACCTGGTCGAACTCGCCCTTCACGATGTACGCGCCGGCGCCCGCGCGCTCGCCCCGCTGCTTGTCCTCCGGCGACCCGCGCGACGTGACGAGGATCGCGGGCGTCGTCGACAGCGTGGGGTCGGCGCGCGTGAGCGTGACGAACTCGTAGCCGCTCATGCCCGGCATCTCGACGTCGACGACGAACAGGCCGAACTGCTTCGCGCGCGCGGTCACGAGCGCCTCCTCGGCCGACGTCGCGACCTCGACCTCGTAGCCGGCGGACTCGAGGATGCTCTGCTCGAGCATGCGCGTCGTGAGCGAGTCGTCGACCACGAGGATGGGCCGCGGCGGATGCTTCTCTGCCGCGACGCCCTCTGCGCGCGCTGCCAGCGCGGCGTCGACGAGCGCGGCCGGGTCGAGCGCGAGCTCCGGCGCGCCGCGCGCGTCGAGCGCGACGCCCGCCACGATCGGGAGGACGCGGAGGCGCGGCGACAGCGCCCGCACGACCATGGGCCGCGCCCCGCCGATGCGATCGACCGCGACGGCGCACGACCGGTTCGCCGCGCGCACGACGATCACACACGTGAGGTCGTCCGACGCCGAGGCGCGCGCCTCGGTCCGGGCGCCGAGCAGCTCGGCGAGGTCGACGAACGGCATCGGCTCGCCCTCGATCATGATCGACCGCGCGCCCCCCGCGCGGATCACGTCGGACGACCGGACGCGGACCGCGGCGCGCGCGGCGTGCAGCGGGATCGCCGCGGGCACCCCGCCGGCTTCGATCGCGAACGCCGTGACGGACGACAGCGACGCGGGGACGACGACCTCGATGCGCGCACCGGGCCCCGACGCCCGCTCGAGCCGCGCGTCGCCGCGCAGGCGCCTCGCCGCGTCGCGCACCACGTCGAGGCCGACGCCGCGCCCGGAGACCTGCGTGACGGAGGAGGCCGTCGACAGGCCGTGCGCGAACACGAGCTCGGCGGCCGCGGCGTCGCTCATGCGCGCGCCGTCTGCGCTGCTGACGAGCCCGCGACGCGCGGCGGCGGACTTCACGGCTGCGAGGTCGACGCCGCGCCCGTCGTCGGCGCAGGTGAACGCGATGCGATCGCCGCGCTGCTCGACGGTCAGCGTGATCGCGAGCGCGTCGGGCTTGCCCG
>DASYCF010000305.1:0-1556 GCA_036500365.1 Byssovorax sp. | reverse complement strand
TCGCGCAGCGAGCTCGGCCGCGGGATCGACGCGCACGCGCCGAGCGACAGCGCGAGCGCCGCCGCGCGGATCATCGCTCGACCCTTCGCGCGCACGGCTCAGTCTCCGCCCGCCGCGCCCTTGGGCGCCTTGGGGGCCTTGGGCTCGGGCTTCGACTTCGGCGCGGGGCGCTTCGCCGCGAGGCGCGCCTCCTCGGCCGCGGCCGCGTCCTTCTTGGAGTCTCCGGCGGCGGCCTTGAGGCGCTCGAGCTCGGTCGCCGCGCGCTCCTTCCGCGCCTGCGACTCGCCGAGCAGCGCGCGCACGCGCTCGACCTTGCGCGCCGCGGCGTCCGCGCGCTCGACCACGTTGAGCGACGCCTTCTCGACCGTCGCCGCGCGGAGCACCGCGCTCGCCGAGCTCGCCCACTCGAGCGCGAGCCCCTCGAGGAGCGGCGTGTGCGCCGTGTCGCCCGCGCTGCGGGCGCCAAACGCGCGCTGCAGCGCGTCCTTCGCCTTGGCGAGCGGCGCGGCGACGGCCTTGGCGAGCTCCTTGTCCTTGGCGATCGCCGCGTCGATCTCGGCGACGACGGCCTGCGCCTTCTGCCCGTCGCCAGGCGGGAACGGCGGCAGCGCGATCGCCACCGTCTCGCCGACGTCGTGCGCCGACGCGACGCAAGCGAGCGCGGCGACGGCGGAGAACACGGCGGCAAACGCGGCGCGACGCACGCGTGGCGAGTAGCAAACGCCCCCGTCGCGAGCAAGCAGCATGCGCGCGCGAGGCCGGCTTCCCGTAGGATCGCGCGCCGTGCCGGTCTGGCTCGCGCTCCTCGGGCTCCTGCCGCCGCTCGCGTTCATGCTGCTCGTCGACCGGCTCGACGCGAAGCGCCCCGAGCCGCCGCGCACCCTCCGCCGCACCACGCTCGCGGGCGCCATCGCGTTCTTCCCGTGCGGCTTCCTCGAGGTCGCGCTCGACTCGCTCGGTCCTCGAGACCCGCTCGCGCACGGCCTCTTCCGCGCGTTCGTCGTCGTCGCCGCCGTCGAGGAGCTCGCGAAGCTCTTTTGCCTGCGCTTTTACGTGTGGAACAAGATCGAGTTCGACGAGCGCCTCGACGGCCTCGTGTACGCCATGCGCGCCGCGCTCGGGCTCACGCTGGTCGAGAACGTCTTCTATCTGTTCGCGCTCGGCTCCGTGCGCAGCTTCGTGGCCGCGCTCGTGATGCGCGCCCTGTTGACGGTGCCGATCCACATGATCTCCGCGGGTCTGCTCGGCTACTGCGCGACGCGCCGCAAGTTCGACGGCAAGGGCCCGGGCCTCTGGGGCGGCTACCTGATCGCGGTCGCCGTGCACGGCGTATTCGACGCGGCGCTCTTCGCGGCGCCGGTCGCGCTCGACCTGCAGCGGCCGCTCATCGCCGACCTGCTCGTCGGGGTGCCCGTCGTGGAGGTGATCGTCGGCGGGTTCGTGACGTGGGTACTCGCGAAGCGCGCGCTGTCGCGCGACGACGTGGCGAGCCGCGCGCGGAGGTGACGCGGCTCGCCGAGGTCGGGCCCGGGCTCGGGTGCGGACTCGGGCTCGGG
>DASYCF010000304.1:0-4482 GCA_036500365.1 Byssovorax sp. | reverse complement strand
GTCGCGCTCGTCGTGCTCGCCCGCGAGCGCCGCCTGGCCGACGAACGCGCGCCACCGCTCGCGGAGGTCCGCCTCGCAGAGGCCGAGCCGCGCGAGGTCGGCGACGAGGCGCCTCATGTCGGTGCGCACGAGCACGCCGTCGCGGTCGAAGAGCGCGCCGCGGAGGGTCACGCGCCGCACCCGAGCGCCGCGAGGAACGCCGCGCGGACGCGCGCGCCGTCGACGTCGAGCACGACGCGCGCGTTGTCGCGCTCGAGCGCGAGCAGGTCCGCGATGCGCCCGCGCGGATCGACGCTGGGCGCCGCGAGGAGCTCCTCGACGAGCCGCTGGAGCGCCGCGCCGCCCTCGATCATCGTGAGCTTCTCGATCGGCGAGAAGCCGAAGATCGACTGTCCACGCGCGAGGCCGCCGGCGCGCGAGACGACGCGGACGAGCGCGGGCGCGGCGCGCGTCGCGATCGACGGATCCGCCGCGACCATCGCGGCGACGACGTCGGGCAGGCTGCTCGCCTCGCCGAAGCGCGCCGAGACGGCGGCGTAGCGCGCGACGGGCTCGGCGAGGAAGCGCGCGGCCGCGGTGCCGCCGGCGAGCCGCGCGAGCTCGCCCGGGCCGAGCGAGAAGGCGCGGTGCGCGTCGCGCGTCACGAGCGTGATCGGCAGGCCCGCGCCGAGGACGATCTCGGCGGCCTCGGGGTCGTGCCAGAAGTTCGTCTCGGCGACCGGCGTCATGCTCCCCGCGGCGAGCGCGCCGCCGAGGATCACGATCGACGCGAACGCGCGCAGCGTGTCGGGCGCCTCGACGACGAGCCGCGCGAGGTTCGTGAGCGGGCCGATGGCGAGCAGCGTCGCGCCCGGGTGCTCGCGCGCGACGCTCGCGTACAGGCCGAGGAGGTCGTCGTCGTGGCCGGCGCCGCGCGCGTCGCCGCCGGTCGCCTTGCCCCACAGGCCGTCGACGCCGTGCACGAGCGCCCCGACGCGGCTCGCCGTCCCCACGATCGGCCCGCGCGCGCCGGCGGCGACGCGCACGCGGTCGAGCCCGAGCAAGCGGAGCAGCGCCGCCGCGTTCGCCGACGCGTGCTCGACCGACGTGTTGCCCCACGACGTGCTCACGCCGACGATCTCGACGCGCGGCGCGGACGCGCTCGCGAGCCAGGCGACGGCGGCGGCGTCGTCCACGCCGAGGTCGGTGTCGATCACGATTCGAACGGGCGCGTGCGTCATGGCGATGGGCGGACGCTAGCGCCCGCGCCGCGCGCCGATCCATACGCAGTACGTCGTACGCAGCGCCGCGATCGACCTCAGCCGCGCGCGTCGCGGAGGAGCAGGACGAGCTCCGCGCGCGACGTGGCGCCGAGCTTCTTCTGCGCGCGCGCGACATGCCCCGCGATGGTCGCGGGCGAGAGGCCGAGCTCGTAGGCGATGAGCTTGTTCGCGTGCCCGAGCGCGACGTACGACGCGACCTGCGCCTCGCGCGCGGTGAGGCGGGCGTGGCCTCCGACGCGCGGCTCGTTGGCGCGCGCGACGAGGTAGCGGCGGCCGTCGCGCTCGAACGCGTCGACGAGCGACCAGCGGCCGGCGACGAGCGCGCGCCAGTGCTCGGTCGCGAAGGCGAGGTCGCGCCCCATGACGCCCCGCGCGCGAGCGCGGTCCTGCGAGACGGCGGCGGCGCGGAGGATCTCGCGCGCCCGCGCCGAGGTCGCGGCGCCGACGGCGTGCTCGACGCGGCCCGACGGCGTGACGACGGCCTCGATCGGCGCTTCATCGCCGGCGCTCCGCCGGCGGAGGCGCGCGGCGGTCGCGACGTGCGCGGCGACGCGGCCCCACACGTCGCGCTCGGCGTCCGAGAGGGGCCGCTCGGCGACGCGCCGCAGCGGGATGACGACGCCGACGCCGCGCCCGCCGCCGTCGAGGCACGCGATGCCCATGCGCTCGAGCGGGAGCGCCGTGTAGATCGGATCGCCCGCCCGCGCCCGCGCGAAGAGCTCGGCGTCGGTCATGCCGAACATGGCGCGCGCTTGCGCGGCGAAATACGCCGCGGCCTCGGGCTCGTGCGCGGTGATCGCCTCGTGCAGCTGGCTCCAGTAGTAGACCGAGCCGCCGCGCGCGAACGCCTGGTACGTGCTCCTCGGGATGTTCTCGAACACGGCGAGCTGCTGGCGCCACCAGTCGCCCATGCCGACGCCGACGGCCTCCTCGAAGCGCCGCGGCGCGCCCGGCTCGAGGTTCTGCAGCACGGCGATCGTGCCGGAGCCGTCGCCGAGCGCCGCGTCGAAGCGGCTCGCGACCCCGTGGAGCCACGACGCGTCATCGGGGATCTGCTGATAAGCGGCCTCGAGGACGTCGAGGATCTGGCTCACGTCGGTTTGCACGCGGGCGCGCGATGATAGGCTGTGCGCGGTGCGAGCCCAACAAGACCACGATGTCCCTGGCGATTTGCCGCCGGGTCTGCGCGCGACGACGCTCGAGGTCGACGGCGAGCGCTTGCTCGTCTTGAGCTACGACGAGGGCGACAGCGCCGCGCCCGATCGCGACGCGTTCGCGGGGCTCACCGCCGCCGAGCGCGAGGTCGTCGCGCGCGTGCTTGCCGGCTGGCCGAGCGCGCGCATCGCGGCCGACCGCGGCCGCTCGGTCTCGACCGTCAACAAGCAGATCGAGAACGCCTACCGCAAGCTCGGCGTCGCCTCGCGCGCCGAGCTCGCCTCCCGCGCCGCCGCCGCGCGCCGCCCCGCCTCGCCGAAGCGCTGAGCGTCACCGCGTCTCGAGCTTGCGCGCAGAGTCTCGGACGCGCGAACCGCGAGGGCTCCTCGTTCTGCCGACGTAGACGCGTGCAGCGATGGCCACGCGATCGCTGTCCGGATTGCGCTCCCGACGATGGCTCGCGTCGTGAGGATCGTCGCGCTCGATCTTCAACGGTCTGCGCGCGCCAAGGAAGTCCTCGGGCTCGGGCTCGGGCTCGGGTGCGGGCTCGGGTTCGGGCTCAGGTTCGGGCTCGGGTGCGGGCTCGGGCTCGGGTGCGGGCTCGGGCTCGGGCTCGGGCTCGGTTCGGGCTCGGGTTCGGGCGCTCGGGCTCGGGCGCTCGGGCTCGGGCTCGGCCGCGGCCGCGGGTTTCCTTCTCACCCGAGTCCGACCGCGCGGGGCTTGCTTCGGTCCTACCCGGCCTTGGCGGCCACGCGGTAGGCTTCGAGGAGGAGCGCGAGGAGCTCGTCGTCGAAGTCGCGCGCGGTGGTGCCCTGTCCAATCGGACGTCCCAGCTTCGCCTCGACCTTGGAGATGAACTCGGGCGCCCGCCGGTCGAACACCGACCGCCAATACTGGATCGCTGCGCCGCCCTCGTTCCATAGCGTCACGAGGCCTGCGTTGTCGGGCCGCAAGCGGGGCAGAAGGATCCAGCGTTCGAGAAGGCCGTGAAGGTACGACGCATACGCCAGCACCTGGCTCACCACGGCGCGCCGCGCCTCGGCGTTCTTCGCGAGCTTGATCTCGATCACCGCGACGCGGCCGTCCTGCTCGACGGCGAGCAGGTCTGCGTAGCCGGTGCCGAGCTGCACCTCGCGGCCCACCACCGTGAGACGCGGCGACCCAGACAAGGGGAGCATGTGAGGCGCCTCGTCGATCAGGTCGTGGAGCCTGGCCTCGTCGGGGAAGCCGGCGGGCGCGAGCGGCGCCCACTTCACGCTGCTCCTCGACCAAATGGCTGCCATCTTCGTCCCCCGTCCGCGGCGCCCGAATTCGAGGCCGAATTCCAGCGCACGGTGCGCTGCGACGAAAGAAAGTTCAGCGGGGTGGACGGGACTCGAATCCTCTCCCGGTCATCGCGGAAACGCCTTGTTTTGAAGCTGTTTCCGACGCGAGCACCGAAGTCGAGCCGTCTGCACAGCCCAGCGCAAGTCTGCACAGGTCAGCAGAACACCCCCTCTCGATTGACGATCTCCGGGGCGCCCTCGCGGCCGCGATTCGCGATCACGCGTGGGCCGCCGTCGAGATCGTTCAGCGAACGATCGACGCGCTCGAGCGCGAGCATGTCGTCGACCTCGCCGCCGAGCGTGCGAAGCGCTCATTGTAGGACGTACAACAATTAATCACCGCGATCGGGCCTTGCGCTAACGGCGCTGCGGGCACAAAAAGGACGAAGCCCGCCGATTACCAGTCGACGGGCTCCGCGGCAATGACGCCGCGGCACCGATGGAGGAGCACCGATGCCGAACGAGAACATGTACCCGCGCGCCCTTGCGCGCAAGAGCCCCGCCCTCTCGGGCACGTGGGAGCAAATCGCGGCGAACCCCGCGACGGCCCACCTCGCGATGCGGAGCGGGCAGCACATGCGCGAGCAGCTCCGTTGGCAGCGCGAGATCGCGCCCACGCGGCCGGCGTCGCCATCGCCTCTTGAGCGCCTCGCGGCTCGCATCGTCAACCGGGCCGGCCTCACGCTGGCGCGCGCGGCGAAGGCCCGTCTCGCCACGGCGCCCGACTCGACGAAGCGCAC
>DASYCF010000303.1:0-3010 GCA_036500365.1 Byssovorax sp. | reverse complement strand
CGCCGCCCGCGTCGTCTATCGGGAGCGACGTGAGCGCGTGTCCCCATCGACTCACGACGAGCAGGCGCGCGCCGTCCGCCGACACGACCGCCGACACCGGCTCCGCCGCGACGACGCGCGCGCCGAGCTCGATCAGCGGCTGATCCACGCGCGAGACGCCGAGCACGTGCACGCGCGCGTCGTCGCCGCCGAGCGCCGCGATCGTCCCGTTCGGCAGGGCGACGACGCCCGACGGCGCGGCGTCGAGCGGCGTCGACGCGATCGACGAGGCCGAGTCGACGTCGAAGGTGATCACCTGCCGGCCGTCCGCGTCGGCGACGAACGCGATCGTGCGATCTCCGTCGCGCGCGAGTGTCACCGTGTTCGACGACGCGGCGCCCGCGCGCGGCCCGATCGCGGTCAAGCGCGCGAGGGCGGGCCGAGCGGGAGTGGTGGCGACGCGGGGCGCCGCGGTCGCCGCCGCGGTCGCGACGGGCAAGACGCGCGCGCCGGGCGTCCGCCGTGGGGCCGTGGAGCAGCTCACCAGCACGAGCGCCACAAGGGCGGCTCCGCGGTTCCGGTTCATGCCCGTCCGTCGCACGGCGCCGCGCGATCGTGACGAACGTCAGGCGCGCGTCTTCTTCGAGACGTAGATGAGCACGCGCCGGTTCAGATCGATGAGTTTGTTGAGCGCAGCGGCGCGCGCGGTGGAGTCGGGCTTCGCGTTGGCCCAGGAGTCGAACAGATCGATGAGGCCGCGCGCCTCGCCCGACAGCTTTCGCGCCATCGGGTCGGCGTCGTCCTGCAGCTTCTTCAACAGATCCTGGGCCGCCTCGACGAAGACCGGCCCGGTGACGGAGCGTTGCATGGGTCCAAGCCAAGTATCGCCCAAGCTCGCGCGGAGACCGAGCCCTCGTCGACGCCGCAGCCCCGAAGCAGCGAATCCCCGAGTCATTTTCGCGCGCGCTCGCGCGTCAACGCGGCGGGGGCGAGGTCGGTCCCGGCGCAGACCCAGGCGGCGCGGCGCCGGGCGGCGGAAGATACGCCGGACGCGGCGCGTAGCCCGGGGGCACCGGCGCGGGCGGGATCGACACCGGCGTCGTCGTGCGCGAGCTGTACGTGCCGACGCCCGGCACCGCCAGCGGCCCGAAGCGGATCCGGTGCTGCACGTCGTCCTGCACGTCGTGCTCGAGCTTCGCGATCATGTGCGCCGAGCTCGCCTCGACCTCCATCGACCCGTCGGGGTTCGGCGCGGCGCGGCCGGCGCCGCTCGCGAGGTAGCGCACGGCGAACGAGCCGCTCGTGTACTCGAGCGCGATGCGCACCTCGTCGCCGCCGTGCACGTACGTCGCGAAGATGCGGCCCGGCTCCTCGCCGTCGGTGCGGAAGCGTCGCCGCTGCAGCCCTTGGAGGATCGCGGCGCGCAGCGCGCCCGCGTCGGCCTCGTCGACGAGCACCGGGTGGGTCGCGACGCGGACGTACTGCGGCTCACCCGCGCAGGCAGCGACGGCTGCGGGAAGCAGGACGGCGAGGAGCAGGGCGTTCGTGCGCATGCGCCGCGGCTTAGCGCGCGGCTCGAGGCGCGTCACGCGGCGCGCGCGTCGGTGTCCTGCTCACGCGCGCGCGGTCCGACCTCGCTGTCCCTTCACGTCCTCGCTCGCGCGTCGGAGGCGTCGGGGGCGCGTCAGGGCTTGTCGCCCATCATCTCCTTCATGAGATCGTCGTTCAACTCGTGATCGGTCTTCGGCGGCCCGCCCGCGGGCGCGGCGCTCGGCGCGGCGCTCGGGGCAGCGCTGGCGCTCGCGGACGCGCTCGGCGCGGTGTCGCCCATCATCTCCTTCATGAGATCGTCGTTCTGCTGTTTGTCGGTCTCGCTCGTGGCGCTCGGCGCCGCGCTCGCGGCCGCGTTCGCCGACGCGCCCGGCGCGGGCTCGCTCGCCGCGTACGGGTTCAGCGTGCCGTCGGGGCCGAAGCGCTTCTTGTCCTCGTCCGTGCACGGCACGGGGTTCGACCGGTCCTCTTGCACGCACTGGAGCAGCCACGCGTCGCGCGGCGCCTCCTTGTGTTTGTCGGCGAGGGCATACGCGTCGGCGATGTCGCCCTCGACGAGCACGGTCGAGAGCTTCGGCGCGTACATGACGACGAGCAGGCCGAACGCGAGGATGCCCGTGAAGGGTAAGACCACGCGGTAGAGCGAGATGACGGGCCGCTGGAAGCGGAAGCTCGAGATGAACAGGTTGAGCCCGAGCGGCGGCGCGCAGTACGCGATCTCGAGGTTCAAGAGGAACATGATCGCGAGGTGGAACGGCTGCAGGTTGAAGCGCGCCGCGAACGGCAAGATGAGCGGCACCGCGACGAGGATCGCGCTGAAGCCCTCCATCAACATGCCGAGCGCGAGCAGGAACACGTTGAGCACGACGAGGAACTGCCAGCGCTCCGTCAGGCCGAGGCCGATCATCCAGTCGAGGATGCGGCCCGGGATCTTCTCGTTGACGACGTAGTTGATGAGCGCGTTCGCCATCGCGAGGATCAAGATCACCGCGCCGGCGAGGCCCATCGACGCCTTCGCGATGCGCGGGAGATCCTTCTTGAGCGACAGGTCCTTGTAGATCCAGACCTCGATCGCGAGCGTGTAGAGCGCCGCCAACCCCGCGCTCTCGTCGAGCGAGGTGAGGCCCGACGCGAGGCCGCCCAAGATGATGACCGGGATCAGGAGCTCCCACTTGAGGAGCCACAGCGCCTTCCGCATCTCGACGAGGCGCGGCTTCTCCCGCTTCACGCCTTCCTTCGCGCCGACGTAGGCCGCGTAGATGCCGAGCAGCACCATGACGAGGAGGCCGGGGATGAGACCGGCCTTGAACGTCTTGTTGAAGTCGATGCCCGCGACGAGCGAGTAGACGAGGATCGGGAGCGACGGCGGGAGGAGCAGGCCGAGCGAGCCGCCGGTGGTCACGAGCCCGAGCGAGAACGCGTCGGAGTAACCCTGCTTTCGAAGCGCGGGATAGAGGAGGCCGCCGATCGCGACGATGGT